>SKWB01000282.1 GCA_007129135.1 Halococcaceae archaeon
CGAGACACATCCCGCCGCGGGCGTTGTTCGTGTCCACCCGTTCGAGGTCCCGGAAGCCCGAGACCTCGTCGTCGCCGGTCGCCTCCCCGTCGAGCATCACCGGGAGGTTCCGTGCGATGAACTTCGTCTCCTCGTCCTTGGGGGTGTACTGCAGGCCCGTCTCGCCGTCGTAGAGCGCGATCTCCTCGGCGTAGCGCTCGACCTCGTCGTCTCTCGCGTCGTACTCGCCGATACCGAGCAGCGCGCGGGTGTAGTCGGCGACGAGTACCGAGAGCGCCTGGGCGGTGCCGCCCGCCGAGCGGATCGGTCCCGCGTAGTAGACGTTGACGAACTCGGTGCCGTCGTCGTTCGTGAGGATCTCGACGCCGTCGATCCCCTCGATCGGCGCCGCGACGACGCCCTCGGTCAACAGCGCCACGGCGGTCCGCACCGCCCCCTCGATCCGTCCTTCCCTCGTCTCGAACTCGCCGACGCGCTCCTCGGCGAAGTCGGTCGCGAGCGAGAGCGCCGCCTCCTCACGGCTCATCTGCCCCTCGAGCTCTCTGACCCGCTCTGCGACCCCCTCGATCCCGAGGATGTTCTCGACCCGGTCGGCCATGTCCTTCGCGATCGGGATCTCGACCTCCGGCGAGGGGTCCTCGCCACGCCGCCTCGCCTCGCTCGCGACGTCCATCGCCTCCTCGAGCCGTGTTTCGAGCCGCTCGAAGTACCGTTCGTCTGCCGGCCGCATCAGAGGTCGAGCGTGTCGAGGCCGCTCTCCTGCGTGACTCGCTCGAACGAGCCGTCGAACGCCCGGACGTAACACTCGCCCGTGAGCACCGTGGCACCCTGAAGCCGACCCGCGAGCGCCTGCCCGCTCGGCCGCGCGAACGTCGCGTACGCCCGGATCTCTCGCTCCCGTCGCCCGGTCCTGGGCGGTTCGGCCCCGTCCTCACCCTCCTCGTCCTCCGTCGCCTCTCCCTCGTGTCGGCCGTCCACCGGCGCGTCCTCGCGCTCGATCCAGGAGATGGTCCCGATACAACTCGTGACGGTGAGCGGTTCGTCGAAGACCACCCGCTCGTGGCGCTCGTTCGCCTGGTCGGTGCAGAGGACCTCGGCGTCGGAGACGGTTCCGTAGGCCGAAAACACCCCGGCGTCGATCGCCTCGGCGACGGCGAGCGTCTCGATCTCGGCGCGCCACTCGGCGCCTCGCTCGAACCGGGCGACGAACTCCCGAGTCGCCTCCACCTCCCGATGTTTCATATCCCCCATCGAGGCGGGGCGCTCACAAAAATACCGCGGGTCGAGCGCCGGTCATCCCTCGTGGGCGAGCGCGGTCACCCGGCCGTCGCCGTGGAGGAGGGTGACCTCCTCTCGCCCGTCGTCGGTCAGGTCCACGAGCGTCGCGGGGGTGTGAACCGGCGCGTCGAGGTCGTGTTCCGCGACGACCGTTCCAGCGTCGTCCAGCACCGTGACCGACCCCTCCCTCCCGACCACGACGACCTCGTCGCTCCCGTCGCCGGTGAGGTCGCCGAGTGCGGGCGCGACCGGCCGTTCGGCGTCGACGTCGGTCGACCAGCGCGTCTCACCGTCCTCGGTCGAGACGGTGTGGACGGCCCCGTCCTCCGTCGTGAGGGTGACCGTCTCGCCCGCTGACTCGCTCACCCAGCCCCTGGCGGGGAGGTCGGTCTCCCACTCGGCCTCGCCCACGGCCGAGAGCCCGAGCAGACCGCCGTCGCGTGTCGCCGCGACGACCGCCACGTCTCGGTCGTCCCCGTCGACCGGCGCCCACGACATCGAGGGCGCGCCCAGGTCGACCTCCCACGCCACCTCGCCGTTGCCAGCGTAGGCGGTCGCCGTCCCGTTCGAGTGCGAGCCGTGAGCCACGAGGAGCGTCGGCTCTTCGCCGTCGATCACGAGCGGCGTCGCCCAGACGAAGCCCTCCAGTTCGTCCTCCCAGAGCGTCTCCCCCTCGATATCGAAGACGCTCAGGCCGCCTTCGTGGTCGACCGCGACGAACGCCTCCTCGCCGTCGCCGGTCAGGTCCGCGACGATGGGTGCGGGATAGCCGATCGTCTCTAGCTGTTCCGAGAAGCGCTCCGTCCCGTCGTCGGCGTCGAACGCCGCCGCGCCGTGCTCCGCGGTGACGGCGAGGAAGGCGTCGCCGGTGGTACCGACGTCGCCGACGGAGTGAACCGAGCAGTTCTCAGGCGAGAGCGGCGCGCTCCAGCGCTCCTCGCCGTCGGCGTCGAAGGCGAGGACGCCGCAGGTCTCGGCGCCGACGCCGTCGTTGATCGGCACGGCGAGGACCGGCTCCTCATCGACCGAGAGCGCCGCCATCCGGTGGTGGTTGTCGCTGATCTCGGTCCCCTCGCCCGCGGTCCAGAGCGTCGTCAGGTCGTCGTCGGGGTCGGGTGCGAGGCCGACCGCGAGGCCGACACCGAGGAGGGCGGAGAGCCCGATAGCGAGGAGAGCGAGGCGGCGTGGCTCCATGATGCGTCCGTCGGTACCGAGAAATGCTAAACCGTTCGGTGCGTCAGCGCCACTCGGTGAGCGACGCCGCCTCCCCCTCCGGCATCGAGAGCCACGCGTCGTCGGTCGCTACGTCGGCGATGACGTAGCGTGTACACCGTTCTCCCTCGTCGACGGCAGCCATCACCTCCGACTCACGGACCACATCCGGCAGTCGCGTCGCCCTCGTGGACATACTTTGTCAATACGTACCAACCGTTAAAAGCCCGTCGAAACGACAGCGGAAAGACAGTCCGATTCGAAAAAGCGAGGCTTCGGAGGGTACAAGAGCGCGGGGGGCGAACGCGCCCAGTATGAACGTCGCGGACGCGATGACGCCGCGGTCGGAGCTCGTGACCGTCGAACTCCCGGGCACGCGCGACGACGCCCTCGAATACCTGCAGGAACGCCGGTTCTCCTCGGTCCCGGTCGTGAAAGAGGAAGCGGACGGCGAGGTGTTCAGGGGACTCGTCACGCGCGAGGGACTGATCGAGAACCCCGACGAGAACCAGCTCGCACTGCTCTTAGAGGAGGTGCCGACGATCGGGAGGGAGGCCTCGATCGCGGAGCTCTCCAGGCTGATCGTCGAGGAGGACGCCAGACGGGTGCCGGTGGTCGACGGGGAGCTGGAGGGGATCGTCACGATCACGGACGTGGTGCGTGCGATCGCGAACGGCGAGGTCGACGGCGAGACGGAGGTCGGCGGGCTCGAAGAGCGCCACGTCAACTCCACCTACCGGGGGACGCCGCTCCCGGTCGCCGAACGCGAACTCTACTACGCCGACGAGCCGTACGCGGTCGTCCTCGACGACGACGGCGAGATGTGTGGCATCCTCACCGCGATCGACGTGGTGGCGGTCGCGGAGGTCGTCGACGGCGAGGAGAACCCGGGCGACGCGGTCGCCGGACAGGACAGCGAGTGGGCCTGGGAGGGGATCAAGGCGGTCGCGAGCCGGTCGGTCCCCACCAGAAACGTCGTCATCCCGAACTCGCCGGTCGGCGAGTTCATGACCGAGGACGTGGTGACGGTGACGCGCAAGCGAAGCGCCGAGGAGGCCGCCCAGCAGATGATCCGCCACGACATCGAACAGATACCGATGGTCTCGGGCGACGCCCTCGTCGGCATCCTCAAGGACGTCCACCTGCTGAAGGCGATCTATGAGTGAGGGTCCGACGGGCGAGACGGTCGTCGAACTCGCGAAACGTCGTGGCTTCTTCTTCCCCTCGTCGGGGGCCTACGGCGGCGTCGCCGGCTTCTACACCTACGGCCCGCAGGGCGCGGCGCTCAAACGCCACGTCGAGGACGCCTGGCGCGAGCGCTTTTCGGTGCGAGAGGACAACCTCGAACTCGACGCGCCGACGATCATGCCCGAACCCGTCTTCGAGGCCTCGGGCCACCTCGACACGTTCGACGACATGCTCGTCGAGTGCGCGGAGTGCGGCGAGAGCCACCGTGCGGACCACCTCGTGGAGGGCGTGACGGCGATCGAGGACGCCGAAGCGCTCCCGATCCCCGAGGTCGAGACGATCGTCAGGGAAGAGGGGATCGACTGTCCCGCCTGCGGTGCCTCGCTCGCGGGCGAACCGGTCACCGAGTTCAACCTGATGTTCGAGACGGCGATCGGTCCGGGCAGCGGCTCGCCCGGGTATCTCCGCCCGGAGACCGCCCAGGGGATCTTCGTCGAGTTCCCACTGCTCCGGGAGTACGCGAGGAACCAGCTCC
>SKWB01000161.1 GCA_007129135.1 Halococcaceae archaeon
GGCCTCGAGACGTGGACCGACGCCGTCTACTACGTGATCGTCTCCATCGCGACCGTCGGCTACGGCGACATCGCGCCGCTGTCGGCCGAGGCGCGCTGGTTCTCGCTCTCCGTCATCCTCCTCGGGACGGGCGCGTTCACGGCGGCCATCGGCGCGCTCGTGATCCCGGCGATCGAATCCCGCATGGCCGCCGCCGTCGGACAGATGACACCATCAGAGCTCACACTGCTGGAGGACCACGTGCTCGTCCTCGGCACCAGCGAGATCACCGAACCGCTGCTCGACGAACTCGGCGACCGCGACGTCGTGGTCGTGACGGCGGACGCAGAGGCCGCGTCCGCCCTCGACGACCGCGACGTCAACGTCATCACCGCGGACCCGACGACCGAGGGGGCGCTCGCCGACGCCAGGATCGACGAGGCCAGCGGCGTCGTCGTCGCGACGCTCGACGACGCCCAGGACGTGCTCGCGGTGCTCGCCGCCCGGACCCTGAACCCGGAGATACGGATCGTCGCGGCGGCGAGCGGCACCACCCACGTCGAGAAGCTCGAACGGGTCGGCGCCGACGACGTGGTCAGCCTGATGGGCGTTGGCGGGCAGGTGCTCGGGCGGTCGGTGCTCACCGGAACACCCGCGTCCTCGCTGTTCGAGGAGCGGGACGGCTGATACGGGCGGTTGTACCTGTTTAGCGGTCATCGCCCCTGCGGGTCGGGGAGGTCCGGTAACGGACGACGACCGTCCGTACGAGACCGTCGGTACTGCTATGTAGCGTGCCCGTAATTCGTCCCCATGGGGCTGCACGGTGCCAGCCGCGCGGAACGGTACCTCCAGAAGCTCCTGGTTCCTGCGTTCGTGCTCTCGGGGGCCGTCGTCGTGTCGGGGTTCTTCTTCCCCGAGGCGGTCGGGACCGTGGTCACCGGCCGCGACTGGCTCGTCGTCTCGCTCGTCTTCTTCGGCTCCGGGCTCTCGTACCTCGCGGTGTTGCCCTCGCTGGCGGACGACCTCGACGACGGATCGAGCCCCGGCTACCTGTTGCGCGTCAGACGGTTCGGGCTCCGCGAGACGACCGTGGGGTTCCTCGCCCGGCATGACCCGGTGATCGTCGGCGTCCCGCTCGCGGTCTTCGGGACGTTCTTCCTCGCCCAGGTCGTCGTCCCGGACGGGACCCTGGCGACGGTGGGCGAGCTCCGCTGGTTCGTCCTCTCGGAGCTCGGGCCGCTGTTCGTCGGCGTGACGGTGCTGTCGGTGCTCGCCTGTCTGTACCTGCTCGTCGGCCCCTGGGGCGACGTCAGGCTCGGGGGGCCCGGGGCCGAACCGACCTACACCTACCCGGTCTACTTCACGATGGTCTTCACCGCGGGCATCGCCGCCGGCATCGTCTTCTGGGGCCCCGCCGAGGCGCTGTTTCACTACGGCGAGCCCCCGCCGTCGTTCGCCGTCGAGCCGCGATCGGAGGCCGCGATCGCACCGGCGCTCGCGTACGCGCTCTTCCACTGGGGCTTCGCCGCCTGGAGCGCCTACGTCGTCGTCGGCGTCCCGATCGCGTACTTCGTCTACGAGCGGGGCGCCCCGCTTCGGGTGTCGACGATCCTGACGCCGTTTCTCGGCGTCGAGGACCTCGACTCGAACTGGTGTCGTCTGGTCGACCTGCTCGCGGTGTTCGCGACGATCGGCGGGATCGCCACCTCGGTCGCGCTCGTCGCCGAGCAGTTCCTCGTCGGGATCGACCACCAGTGGGGGGTGAGCGTCGACGCGTTCGGGCCGTTGCTGTTCGTCGCCGGCCTGACGGCGATCTTCGTCGTCTCCGCACAGAGCGGCGTCCACCGCGGGATCAGGCGGATCGCCGCGCTCAACGTCGTCCTCTTCGCGCTGTTCGCCGCGATCCTCGTCGCCGTCGGTCCCCGGTCGTTCGTCGTCGAGCGCGGGGCAGAGGCGGTCGGGACGTACGCGGTCGGGGTCGTCCCGATGAGCCTCGCGGTCGGCGACGCGTGGGTCGCCGAGTGGACGATCTGGAACTGGGCGTGGTGGTTCTCGTGGGCCCCGTTCGCGGGGCTGTTCCTCGCCGCGCTCTCGCGCGGACGGCGGATCCGGACGGTCGTGCTCACCGGGTTCGTCGCGACGTCGGCGGCGACGATGGCCTGGTTCGTGCTGATGGGGGCGACCGCGTTGCAGGTCGAGCACACGGGGCGCGCGGACGTCCTCGGCGCGGTCGAGGCGGCGGGCGGGTCGGAGGCGGTCGCGGGCTTTCCCGTCCTCGAGGCGCTCGCGCTGGGCGACCTGCTCGTCTTCCTCTTCCTCGCGCTCATCGTCGTCTTCATGACGACCTCGGCCGACACCTCGACGCTCGTCGTGAGCGTGCTGGCGACGCGGCGCGAGCTGGCGCCGACGACCGGGTCGATCGTCTTCTGGGGGGTCGTTCAGGGCGCCGTCGCGCTCTCGGTGGTGCTGACCGGCAGCGTGGAAGCGCTCCAAGCGGCCGCGGTGCTCACGGGCGGTCCGTTCGCGCTCGTCGCGGTGATCGGGCTCGTCGGGCTGTTCGGGTCGTTCTACCGGCACGAACGGGGCCGCCCGTCGCTGGTCGGGAAGCTCCGGTCGGCGGTCGCCGACCGGGACGCCGAGGAGTGACCGGACGGCGAGGCCCGAGGACACCCGTACGGACCGTCCTACCGTTCTACGGGTCATCGACCGACGGGTCGACGAACTGCCGGGACGAGAGGACGACGGTCCGTATCAGGGCAGGTCGAACTCGATACCCTCCTGCAGGCCCGCCGCCTTCACCGTGTTGTAGAGCAGCATCGTGATCGTCATCGGCCCGACCCCGCCGGGGACGGGCGTGATCGCGCTCGCCTTCTCCGCGGCGCTCTCGAACTCGACGTCACCGACGAGTTCGTAGCCCTTCTCCGTGTCGGCGTCGACGCGGTTGACCCCGACGTCGATCACGACGCATCCCGGAGAGAGCATCGAGCCGTCGACCATCTCCGGGACGCCGACCGCGGCGATCACGAGGTCGGCCTCGCGGGTCTTCGCCCCGAGGTCGGCGGTGCGGGAGTGACAGACCGTCACCGTCGCGTTCCCGCCCGCCGCCTTCTGGATCAGGAGGTTCGCCATCGGCTTGCCGACGATGTCCGAGCGGCCGACGACGACCGCGTCGGCCCCCTCGGTGTCGAAGTCGATCGCCTCGAGCAGCTTCTGGACCCCGTGGGGGGTACACGGCTTGAACCGGGGGTTTCCCGCGACGAGCCGACCGACGTTCTCCGGGTGGAAGGCGTCGACGTCCTTTCGGGGGTCGACCCGCGAGAGCACCTCCCTCGTGTCCACCTGGTCGGGAACCGGCATCTGGACGAGGATGCCGTGGGTAGAGGGGTCGTCGTTCAGGTCGTCGATCGTCCCGTAGAGCTCCTCTGCTGGGGCGTCGGCGTCGATGTCGATGTGACTGCCCTCGATGCCGAGTTCCTCGCAGGCGCGCTGTTTCATCTTCACGTACGTCTCGCTCGCGGGATCGTCGCTCATCAGCACGGTCGCCAGCCCGGGCGTGACGCCCGCGTCCGCGAGCGTCTCGACGCTTCCCCGGAGCTCGCTCCTGATCGATTCGGACACCTCGTTGCCGTCGATTGTCTCTGTCATTGCTGTGGAGTCTCCGCTCGCCTCGGTAGCCGGAACTGCGTTGCGGACCTATTTCAATGTGGGTGCCCCCGACCGCGAGCGAACCGGGTCGGGCCGGGGGTAGTAACGGTCCGCTGCCCCCGACGGAACCGGGAGACGACCCATCCGACCGCCGTTCCCAGCCGGTGGGAATCGGAGGGCCGTTTTTTCTCGGGTGGTGGTGACGCTCTACACGGGTAGAGAGAGCATGACAGGAATGGACGCTGGAGCGCGTGACGGGCGGGGAGGACGATGAGCGATCGGGCGCTCCCGACGCGGGCGGAGACCGTGATCGTGGGTGCGGGGATCGTCGGCAACAGCCTCGCCTACCACCTCGCGGAGCGGGGGAGAGAGGATATCGTGCTGCTCGACAAGGGTCCGTTGCCGGACCCGGGCGGCTCGACCGGCCACGCCTCGAACTTCATCTTCCCCGGCGAGCACTCGAAGGAGATGGCGCTGCTCACGAGGGACTCGCGCGAGCAGTACATCGAGGAGGGGACGTTCACGGAGAGCGGCGGCATCGAGGTCGCCCGGACCGCCGAACGCATCGACGAGTTCCACCGGCGCGCC
>SKWB01000052.1 GCA_007129135.1 Halococcaceae archaeon
CCGAGCGGGCGTCGAGTGGCTCCACGACCACCCGGCGGTCGACCCCGACCGGATCGCGGTCATGGGCGGCTCCTACGGGGGATTCATGGTGCTCGCGTCGATGACCGAGTACCCCCATCTCTGGGCCGCGGGCGTCGACATCGTCGGTATCGCGAACTTCGTCACGTTCCTCGAGAACACCGGCGACTGGCGGCGGGCGCTGCGCGAGGCCGAGTACGGCTCCCTGGAGGACGACCGCGAGTTCCTAGAGGAGATCAGCCCCGTCAACCGGATCGAGTCGATCGCCGCGCCGCTGTTCGTCCTCCACGGCGCGAACGATCCGCGAGTCCCCGTCGGCGAGGCCGAACAGATCGCCGAAGAGGCGGCCGAACACGTCCCGGTCCGGACGCTGATCTTCGAGGACGAGGGCCACGGCTTCACCAAGCTCGAGAACCGGATCGAGGCGTACTCCGCGATCGCGGAGTTCCTCGACGAACACGTCTGAGGGTCCCGCTGTTCGAGTGGTGGAAAATAGGGGTTCCGAACGTGCCGTCCGTGTCGAAGGGATGGTGGGCCGTCGAGCGCCCGTCTGCCCGTGGCTCTGAACGAGGGCGTCACTCCGCTCGGGATCGTCTCCGGGTGTGAAAGCGCTGTCCAGGGTATATGTAGCCTCGCCCGGAATCGGCTCGAGTGTTCCGAGAGCGGAACTCCGGCCGGGTGCGTGCCGGTCTCCGAGCCGTGATCCCCGCACTGGTCACGCTGGTGCTGTTGATCGGGTGGATGCAGTGGCTCGTACCGGTGGCGATTCCCGATAGGCGCGCGGTCACCACCGCGGCGCTCGGGATGGGCCTCGGCTACCTCGGATACTCGTTCGCGGTCGCTCTCGCGCTCTGGATCGCGACCCGGCTCGATCACCGCCGGGTCACCGACTACGGCCTCGTGATCGACGGTAACTGGATCCGAGACTTCGCCGTCGGTACGGCGATCGGTCTCGTCGCGTTCGTCGTGTCGGTCCAGTACGCACGGCTCCGGGGGGTCGCCGAGGTCGACACCGGCGCACTCGAGGTCGACTCGTCGGCTGCGGCCGCTCTCGTAGTGGGGGGTCTCCTGTTGTTCGTCGGGTTCAATCTCGTCCAGAACGTCTACGAGGAGGTTGTCTACCGGGGGATCATGCTCCAGACCCTCGCGGAGGGGCTCGCGGAGCGCGGCCGCTCGCCGAGAACGGCCGTTCTGGGCGCTACGGCCCTCAGCTGCCTCGCCTTCGGTGCGTTTCACCTGCCGCTCGCTGGACCCGCCGTCGCGGCCGACGCGGCTGTCGTCGGGCTCTCGTTCGCCCTCGCCTACGTTCTCACGGGGAACCTGGGGCTGGCGACCGGCGTTCACTTCGGGCGGACCCCGCTGAACGTGCTCGTCGAATCCGGCGCGGAAGCGACCACGCCGTTCGGTCTCCCGCCAGCGATCGAGTTCGTGGGGCTGGCGTCGGACGTCGAGATCCTACGCCTCGCGGTAACCGGACTGCTCCTCGTGGCGTGGGCGTACCACGTCACCGGTCGGATCGGCGTCTCCGAGCGCGTCTATCGCTCCACCCAGAGCAGGTGAGAGAGGACGCCGTCCCTCTCCGTGGTTCCACACGCTCGGACCGCCATTGGCCGAGCCCGTTCGATCCGCGATCGAGGTCCGTATCGAGCGAGCCACCGCGTCTTCAGGAGAGATACGCCGCGAGGTCGGTCGAGGAGACCATCCCGACGAGGTCGTCGTCGAAGTCGGTCACCGGGAGGTGTCTGATGCCGAAGCTCGTCATCATCGCGGCGACCTCCTCCAAGAAGAGGCTCTCGGGCACCGTCTCGACCGACTTCGTCATGACGTCCGATACCTGGAGGTCGGCGGGGTCTCTCCCCTCCGCGACCGCGTCGAGCACGTCCGTGCTGGTGACGATCGAGGGGGGATCGGTCCGGACGACCAGCGCGTTGATGTTCCGGTCGCGCATCCGCTGGACCGCCTCCTGTACCGTCGCCGTCCGCGAGACCGTCTCTAACGGGGACGACATCACCTCCTTGACGCGTGTTCCGCCCTTCCTGCCCATGACCGTGCGACGGATCGCACCGCCTTGGTCGTTTCCCCATCCACCGGTCGTCGTCGGCCCGTAGCCGGCCTCGTGGACCGGTGAGTGAGTACCGGAGACTGGTCGACGGTCGCGACGACCGGGGCGAGCCGGAATCGATCGGTCACCCCCCGCCGGCGCTCTCGTCGTCGGATCCGTACTCCGCGCGGTACCGGGCGACGAGGTCGTAGTACCGCCCCTCGTCGACGGCGTCGGCGAGTTCGCTCAGGCCGGCGTCGCGGGCCATCCGTCGAACCTTCGTGTGGTTCAGCACGTTCGGGCGCTCCGCGTGACGGAGGAGCCTGAACTGGTCCATCGCGGTCTCGGTGGGCCGGTCGTCCCGGTCGCCGTCCGTGCACGTCATGCTCGTCCCTCGAGGTACGGGCCACCGATGGTAATCGGTTCCGTCGGCAGACGCCGGCGTGGCCGGCCGGCACCGGCTGTCTGGTGTGGTGACGGATCACCCGCTCCGCTCGCGGAGGAGAGAACCCCCGTCGGGGAGATCCGTCGTAGCGACTCGCGGTTCGAGCACTCGAACGCCGCGACCGGACGGTCTTCCCGACCCTCGTCAGTACTGCGGCTCCGCGAGTTCGACGAGGTTGCCGTCCGGGTCGCGGACGTAGACCGACCGGAGCGGCCCGTGCGTCCCGACCTTCTCGACCGGGCCGTGGATCACCTCGATCCCCTCCCGTTCGAGGTGCGCCCGGACCTCCTCGATCGGCGTCGAGACGAGCACGCAGAAGTCGCCCGATCCGGGGACCGGCTCGGTCGCGTGTGGGTCGTACTCCGCCCCGGCGACGTGGAGGTTCACCTTCTGGTCGCCGAGTCCGAGCGCGAGCCGTCCCTCGAACTCGATCCGTTCGGCCCCGAGAGCGCGCTCGTAGAAGCGACAGCTCCGCTCGGCGTCTTCGACCGTCAGCACCAGGTGATCGATCCCAGCAGGTTCCATGGGGTGAGTTGGGGAGCCAGGACAAAGCCGTGTGTGAACGGCGGGTTTTTGCCGGCGTCGTCCGACCGCCCGGTATGGGGATCGCCGACGCCTCCCGCCGGCGGGTCGAGGTGGTTCTCGACCGAATAGAGGCCGAGTACGGCCCGTTCGAGGTGATCGAGAAGGGCGTAGAGCGCGACGCCGAGACGTACGCCTGGGTCAAGGGGCGACACGAGGCCGGGACCGTCGGCGGCGCGGGTGCCTGGGTACGAAACGGGACCGGCGAGGCGCTGCTCGTCCAGCACGAGCCGGGCGGGCCGTGGTCCGAACCGGGCGGCAAGCACGAACCGGGCGAGTCGCTGGAGGAGGCCGCACTGCGCGAGACCCGCGAGGAAGCCGGGGTCGAAGTCGACCTCCGGGGAGTGGTGAGCGCGACGGTGATGACTCACAGCCACGAGGGCGAGCCACCGATCACCCGGATGGTCGCGGTCTTCGACGCCCGCTACCGCTCGGGCGACCCGCGGCCCGAACCCGGTGAGATCCACGCGGTCCGGTGGTGGGATCGTCACCCCGACGAACTCCGGTATCCCGAGATAGCGACCTACCCGATCGGGCGACCCGACTGACGCCCCGACCCCGAACGGTCGCGTGTCGAAGCGCCTACCATCCCCCCGGACCACGACCGATGGTGAACACTCGCGAGTGGCTCTCCGCCCTGAAGACCGCCGCCGCCGTCGGACGGGAACGCCAGATCACCGTCACGGCCGCAGGACTCGCCTTCTACGCGTTCAACTCGCTGATCCCGCTCCTCTTGCTGCTCGCCATCGCGATCTCGATCGCCACCGATCCCGAGACGACTGCCAACGCGCTCGAGTCCGTGACGGGACTCCACGCAGCGGAGACCGAGGGCGTCATCGAGGAGGTCGGCGGCGAGGGCTCGGGACGCACCCGGGCGGGACTGATCGCCGCCGGGATCTTCCTCTACAGCACGGTCACGATGGTACAGGCGGTCAACATGACGTTCAGCGCCGTCTACGGGACCCGGAGGGAGCGCTCGGTGCGCAGGAAGGCAACCGACACGGCGCTGATCTTCGCGACCGTGGCGCTCGCGGTCACCCTGTTGGGCGCGGTCGGCGTCGCGCTCGCGATCCTCGTCGAGAACGTCGTCGTCTCCGTGCTCAGCGTTCCGCTGC
>SKWB01000237.1 GCA_007129135.1 Halococcaceae archaeon
CCTTCTTCATCATCCCGATCCGCTCGGGCTTCATCGGGAAGATCGCGAGCACCCACCCACCGACCGAAAAGCGCATCGAGGCGCTCCAGCAGCTCGAGCGCGAGATGGCCGTCTGAGACGGCAAAACGCTTCGTCGATTCCTCTCCTACGACCGCCGTTCGAAACGCACTCCACCGGAGGTGGCGATCCACCAGCCGACGGACCGTCTCGCTGGGCTCTCGACTCCTGCGGATGGCCCGTCGGAACCCGATTCTCGCACTCGTCGTTTCGGTCCTGGTCGCGGGAGTGCTCGTTACCGGGTTCGTCTCCCTCTCCGCCGTCCTGATCGTCCTCGCACTGGCGGCCCCGGTCGTCCTGCTCGCGTTCGTCGGTTTCCTCGCCCTGTCGCTGCTCGCACTCCCCGCGACCATCTGGCTCCTGCTCGCGAGCGGGGCCCCGACGCGAGCGAACCGGGAGGCCGAGGTCGATCCGACGACCGAGCTCCAGCGCCGGTACGTCCGTGGCGAGATCGGTGAGGAGGAGTTCGAACGCCGGCTCTCGGTGCTGCTGGACGCGGGCGGTACGGAGGGTCGCGAGCGCGAGGGCGACGGACGGATACGTCAGCGCTCGCTCCGACGGTGAACCCCGAGATGCCTCCAGGGCTCCCGTTTCACGCTCTGAATCGAAGGGAAATAAATTTATGAGCTGCCGACAGATCCTCGCCCCATGGGTGGCGTGAGGGACTGGATCTCTGAGAACCCGCTCTTCGCGCTCGTGGCGCTCGTTCTCGGCTCGGGTGTCGTGATAACGAGCATCGTCTTCGGGTTCGTCGTGCTGGTCGTCCTGATCGGCGAGGCGCCGTTTCTGATCCCGGTTCTCGCGGGGTTCCTGCTCGTCGCGATCACGCTCGCGGTCTACGCGGCACGAGAGGGGTATCTCTCGTTCGGGAGCGACGCCGAGGAGACCGAAGAGGACCTGGATCCGGTGGTCGAACTCGAGCGGCGGTACGTCCGTGGGGAGATCAGCGAGGAGGAGTTCGAACACCGGCTCTCGGTGCTGCTGGACGCCGACGAGCGTGCGGGCCGCGAGGAGGAGTGGGGCCGCGAGCACGAGTGGAACCGAGAACGCGAGGTCGAGTTCGAGCGGTAGGTCGGCGGGACTTTGTATTTCGATATCTATCCCCGACTATGGGTATCCTCGATACGATCCGCTCGCTGCTGGGCACGAGCGCCGAGTACGACGCGACGCGCGACGCCGACCCGGAGGACCTCTTCGGGATGTCGACGGCGTACATGACGATGGAGGCCGACCTGGGCTTCGAGAACGCCGACGCCGCGGCGCTCTGTTTCTCGAACGTCGACAGCCGGAGCTTCGAGGAGACCGTCGGGGAGGTGGAGGCGATTCTGGAGGCCGGCGAGGTCGAGACGGGGACGAGCGCGCGCTTTACGACCGACTCACAGGGCTACCGGTGGGTCGTCCTGGAGGACAGCCACCCCGAGGACCTCGTCACGAGCATCCACTTCGCCGCGGACACGTTCATCGAGGAGGGGTTCGGGTCGCGTCTGCTCGCGGCGGTGTTCGCCTTCCGGAAGGACGACCAGCGGGCGTACTGGATCTACTCCTTCCGCCGGGGATCGTACTACCCGTTCGCGCCGCAGTCCGGACGCGAGCGGAACAGCCAGGTCGAGTTCAAACTCCAGAGCGTCCTCGACGGCGAACTCGACGTCGAGGGCGACACGGAGTACTGGTACCCCCTCTGGCCCGACCGTGGAAAGACCCATCCCTGGGACTGATCTGACGGGGAGCCGAAATCAGGATTTGGAGCGCTTCACTCGTGTTACCACACATCGTATCAGGATCGGTAGCTCTCCGTCTTCACTTTCACTTTGCTGTTAACGTGGGTTTATAACGGATCGGGCACAAGCGGAGGTATGGCAGCGACCGAAGACTTAGAGGAGCTTCCGGGCGTCGGCCCGGCGACCGCCGACAAGCTGAAGGACAACGGCTTCGACACCTACCAGAGCCTCGCCGTCGCGAGCCCCGGCGAGCTCTCGAACACGGCGGACGTCGGCGAGTCCACCGCCGCGGACATCATCAACGCCGCCCGCGACGCCGCCGACATCGGCGGGTTCGAGACCGGGACGAGCGTGCTCGAACGACGCGAGCAGATCGGCAAGCTCAGCTGGCTGGTCGACGACGTCGACGAGCTCCTCGGTGGGGGCGTCGAGACCCAGTCGATCACCGAGGTCTACGGCGAGTTCGGCTCCGGGAAGTCACAGGTCACCCACCAGCTCTCCGTGAACGTCCAGCTCCCCCGCGAGCACGGCGGGCTCGAGGGCTCCGCGATCTTCATCGACACGGAGGACACCTTCAGGCCGGAACGGATCGATGACATGGTCCGCGGACTGGACGACGAGGTGATCGACGCGGCGCTCGCCCACCGGGAGATCGAGGGCTCGGCGAGCGACGAGGAGGCCGTAGCCGCGCTCGTCGCCGACGTGCTCGACAAGATCCACGTCGCGAAAGCGTTCAACTCGAACCACCAGATGCTGCTCGCGGAGAAGGCGAAGGAGCTCGCGGGCGAGCACGAGGAGGGCGAGTGGCCCGTCCGGCTGGTCAGCGTCGACTCGCTCACCGCCCACTTCCGCGCGGAGTACGTCGGCCGGGGCCAGCTCGCCCCGCGCCAGCAGAAACTGAACAAACACCTCCACGACCTGATGCGCATCGGCGACCTGTTCAACACCGCGATCATCGTCACGAACCAGGTCTCCTCGAACCCCGACTCCTTCTTCGGCGACCCGACCCAGCCGATCGGGGGGAACATCCTCGGCCACACGTCGACGTTCAGAATGTACCTCCGGAAGTCGAAGGGCGACAAGCGTATCGTCCGGCTCGTCGACGCCCCGAACCTCCCCGACGGCGAGGCCGTGATGCGCGTCGAGGGCGGCGGGCTGAAGCCGGAGTAGAACCCCCGTCTTTCTCCTTTTGCCCGTTCGACGAGCGGTGCCGTCGACCAGTACGGAAACGAACTGCCGAGTGGGGCGGTCGACCGAACGGTCGTCGTCCCCGTCGCTGGCACAACGGCTATGTCCCTCTCGCCTTCAGTGTTCGAAAATGGCACGTTCGACCTCCTCGGGACCGATCTCACGGATCAGCGCCGACGCCTTCCTCGCGGGTGTCGCCGTGATCGTCCCGCTGATCGTCACGCTGTACATCCTCTGGATCGGCCTGCAGTTCCTCGGCCAGGCGCTGACGCCGCTCGTCGGCCTGCTCGTCTGGGCGGGCTTCGAGGGGCTCATAGACAGCCTTCCGATCGTCGGCCTCCTCGTCGAACTGGGCATCTACGAGTCCGCCATCGGTGCGATCACCGAGTTCGTCGCGTTCGTCGTGCTCGTCGGGGTGATCCTCCTCGTCGGGTCGGTCGCGAAACACAGAGCCGGGGAACGAGCGATCCAGGTCTTCGACTACGCGATCGCCCGGATCCCGGGGGTCGGAACGCTCTACACGAGCTTTCGCCGCGTCGGCGACATGATGGCCAGCGACACGATCGAGGAGTTCGAAGGGGTGAAGCTCGTCGAGTTCTCGCCGGAGGTCTACGTCCTCGGGTTCGAGACCAACGAGGCCCCGCCGGCGGTCACGAACGCGATGGCGGCCGGGGACGTGATCGCGATCTTCATCCCGTTCGCGCCGAACCCGGTCACGGGCGGCTTCCTCACGTACATGCCTCGCGATCGGGTCGCCGACCTCGATATGTCCGTCGAGGACGCGATCAGGAACGTGATCACGAGCGGGATCGCCGGCGAGGAGGAGTCGGGGGAATCGCTCGGGATCGGCCCGGCATCGACGGCCGCCCGGAACGCCGGGCCGTTCGGTTCGTTCGGGGGCCAGCCGTTCGTCCTCGCGGGTGACCGATGGTCAGAGCGCTGAACCGTCGGCGGATTTAAACCGACGCCCGACGAAACGCCCGGTATGAGCGAGAACGAGGGGCGTCGGTCCCTTCGCATGCCCGAGGAGGGCGAAGTGTTCGCGGAGGTCACGGAGATGCTCGGGGCGAACCGGGTGGCGGTTCGGTGTGCCGACGGCACCGAGCGGACGGCGCGCATCCCGGGGCGGATGCGAAAGCGCGTCTGGATCAGGGAGGGTGACGTCGTGCTCGTCGAGCCGTGGGACTGGCAGGACGAGAAGGCCGACGTCACCTGGCGATACGAGAAGGCCGAGGCCG
>SKWB01000245.1 GCA_007129135.1 Halococcaceae archaeon
GAGCAGATTTGAAGGCGCTATCTGAGTAAATACATACGCAAATATGTCGGGGTCCCTGTGATCTCCAGCGCTCCTCAGCCGTGCCTGAAACACCGCGAAAGCACCGAACACTCGCTTTCGCTCGCGTTCGAGCTTCAGGCACGATTTCACCCCCGTTCAATCGTGCCTGAAACACCGCGAAAGCTGCGCTCTCGCGAGCTTTCGTCACTCCCTCGCTACCGCTCAGTCGTGACGAGAGCACCGAACGTTCGCGTCGCTCACGTTCGAACTTCAGACATGGCTTCGCTATCGCTCAGTCATGTCTGAAGCACCGACTCCCGGTGAACGCCATCGCCATCCCCTCCCGATCCGCGGCCGCGATCACGTCCTCGTCGTTCACCGACCCGCCCGGCTGGACGACGGCCGCGACGCCCGCCTCCGCGGCGGCCTCGACGCCGTCCGGGAACGGGAAGAAGGCGTCCGAGGCCATCACCGTTCTCTCGGGCCCTTTCCCCTCGGCGTGTTCCTCGGCCTTCATCGTCGCGAGCCTGACCGCGTCCACTCGACTCACCTGGCCCATCCCGATCCCGACCGTCTCGGTGCCGTCGGCGAGGACGATAGCGTTCGATTTCACGTGTTTCGCCACGCTCCATGCGAACGCCATCGTCTCTCGCTCCTCGTCGGTCGGCTCCCGCTCGGTGACGGCCTCGAGGTCGTCGGGCGAGACCCGCCTCCAGTCCCGTTCCTGGACGAGGCGGCCGCCGGCGAGCGGCTTCTCCGCGAGAGCGCGCTCCCCCTCGTCGTCCGGTCCGAACGCCCCGACGTCGAGCACGCGGAGGTTCTCCGACTCCCGGAGCACGCCGAGTGCGTCGTCGGTGTAACCGGGCGCGACGACGACCTCCTTGAACGAGTCGGTGATCGCGTCGGCCGTCTCGCGGTCGCACTCCCGGTTGATCGCGACGATGCCCCCGAACGCGCTCATCGGGTCGGTCGAGAGCGCCCGGTCGTACGCATCGGCGACCGAGTCACCCAGTGCACAGCCGGCGGGGTTCGCGTGCTTGATCACCGCCGCCGCCGGCCGGTCGAACTCCCGGATCAGCGCGAGCGCGGCGTCGGCGTCGTTGTAGTTGTTGTACGAGAGCGCTTTGGCCCCTTCGTTGACTTGCTCGGCTTCGACCACGCTCGGCCCGTCCGAGGGCTCGGCGTAGAGCGCCGCGTCCTGGTGTGGGTTCTCCCCGTAGCGCAGGTCGGTCGCACGGTCGCCGGAGACCGACCGGCGGGCCGGGAACGTCCCCCCGCTATCGCCGTCGATTCGCACGCCGTCGGAACCGACGTCGACACGGCCCTCCGCGAACCACCGCACCGCCCGCGGGTACGCCCGGAACTCGCCCTCGGACAGCACGCGGCGTTTCAGCTCCTCCTCGGTGTCGTCCTCGTAGACCGGCACGGCCTCCTGGGTGACGATCGGCCCCGAATCCACCTTCGCGTGGTCGATCCTCCCCTCCGAATCCGTCGCGTCGGTGACGACGTGGACCGTACAGCCCGTGACCCGCACGCCGGCGTCGAGCACCTGCCCGTGAGCGTCGGCACCCGGGAACGCCGGAAGGAGTGAGGGATGGACGTTGAGCGTCGTCGGTACCGAATCGAGGAACTCGTCGGTGAGGATCCGCATGTAGCCGTCGAGACAGACGAGGTCGAACTCGTGAGCCGAGAGCGCTTCGACGACCCGGCGTTCGTGCTCGCGTCGTGACTCGCCCTCGTCCTGAACCACCGTCTCGGTCGGAACCCCCCGCTCGGCCGCCGCGTCGAGGATCGGCGCGTCCTCCCGGTTCGTGAGGAGAACGGCCACCTCGGCGTCGGTCGTCTCCGCGAGGTTCAGCAGGTTTCGACCCCGGTTGCTCGCCAGACCGGCGATCCGTGTCATGCTGGAGTCAGCGCGCGCCGCCTCGAAAATCGTTGTGGTCCCGGCGTCCCCGTTGTACACGTCCGTGCATCAAATCCGCGTAGCACAGCTCCAGAGGCCCTCGTTCTGTGCAGGGATACGACACGGACACCGACACCGCTTTGCCTCGACTCGCTGTAGCACCGCCCATGACCGACGCCCGCCGCGCGCTCGACGCGGTCTCGCCGCTCGACGGCCGGTACGCGACGAAGACCGAACCACTCGTCCCCTACGCGAGCGAGGCCGCGCTGCTGCGCGCTCGTACCCGGGTGGAAGTCGAGTACCTCCTCGCGCTTTCGGACCTCCCGGAGACCCCGTTCTCGGTCCCCGAATCCGATCACGAGCGGTTCAGAGCCGTCTACGAGGGCTTCGACGAGGCCGACGCCGACCTGGTGAAACGGATCGAGGTGGAGGGCACCGATAGCTACGCCGCGACCAACCACGACGTGAAGGCGGTCGAGTACTTCCTGCGCGAGCAGGTAGACGAAGAGCTGCACCCCTGGATCCACTTCGGGCTGACAAGCGAGGACGTGAACAACCTCGCCCACCGCCTGCTCGTCCGGGGAGCGACCGCAGAGGTCCTCCTCCCGTCGCTCTCGGACGTACGCTCCGCCCTCCGTACGCTCGCGACCGAGCATCGGGACCTCCCGATGCTCGCGCACACCCACGGCCAGCCCGCCACGCCGACGACGTTCGGCAAGGAGATGGCGGTCTACGTCTCGCGACTAGACAGGGTGATCGACGAGGTAGAGTCGGCTCTCGAGGGACTCTCCGGAAAGCTCGCGGGGGCCTCGGGCACCTACGCGGCACACGTCGCGGCCTACCCCGACGTGGACTGGCGGGCGTTCTCGGCGGCGTTCGTCACCTCGCTCGGCCTGCGTCACACCCCGCTCGCGACGCAGGTCAACCCCTGTGACGACCTGGCACGCCTGTTCGACGCCCTCAGACGAACGAACTCCGTGCTCATCGACCTCGACCGGGACGTCTGGGAGTACGTCTCGCGGCGCTACCTCGGCCAGCGCGCGGACGAGGGCGAGACCGGCAGTTCGACGATGCCGCACAAGGTGAACCCGATCGACTTCGAGAACAGCGAGGGGAACCTCTCGAAGGCGAACTCGGATCTCGTCTTCCTCGCGGAGTACGTCACCACCTCGCGGCTCCAGCGCGACCTCTCGGACTCGACGGTGAAGCGAACGATCGGCTCCGCGCTCGCACACTGCCTGATCGGCTACGAGAAGACAGCTGCCGGGCTCTCGACGGTCGTCCCGAACGAGGCGGCCATGGCCGAGGACCTGGAGCGAAACCCGGAGGTGCTCGGCGAGGCGATCCAGACGATCCTGCGGCGGGAGGGCCACGCGGACGCCTACGAACGGGTGAAGGCGCTCACGCGCGGACGGCGCGTCTCGCTCTCGGAGCTCCGGAAGGCGATCGGCGAGATGGACGTCGACCCAGCGGTCCGCGGCGACCTCCTCTCGCTCGCACCCGAGGGCTACGTCGGGCTGGCAGGGGCGCTCGCGGACGAGGTCACGGAGGGGTAGTCCGTACCCGCTCCGCCGTGGGAGTTTTGGCCTCGCTCGTCCTCCCCGGGGTATGAACGTCGTCTCGACCTCACCATCGGGAACCGAAATCCTCTGTGCGCTCGGCGTCGACCCGGTCGCGGTCTCTCACTCCTGTGACTATCCAGCCAGAGTGCGCGAGCTGCCCGTCATCGACCGGTCGCGGGTCGAGGGCGGATCGAGCGGCGAGCGCCACCGGCGTACCGTGGAGGTGAGCGCGAACGGCCACGTCTACGAGATCGACGTGGAGACGCTCGAAGCGGTCGAGCCCGACCTGATCGTGAGCCAGGAGGTCTGTGGCGTCTGTGCGGTCGACACGACGCTGATCGACGAGGTCCTCTCCGAGGCCGGGATCGACCCGACGGTCGTCGGGATGCACGCCGACCGCTTCGAGGACCTCTTCTCGTGCATTCGGGAGGTGGGCGTGGCCGTCGATCGGGAGGAGGAGGCCGACGAGCTGATCGCGGAGCTCGGAGCACGGGTCGACCGGATCGAGAACGAGACCGCGGACCTCGACCGTCCACGCGTCGCCGTCGTCGAGTGGATGGACCCCGTCGTCGTCGCCGGCCGGTGGGTACCCGACCTCGTCTCGATCGCCGGCGGCGAGTACGGCCTCGCCGCGTCGGGAGAGAGCGCGGCGAAGCCCTCCTGGGAGGACTTCTGCGAGTACGACCCCGAGGTGATCGTCGTCACGCCCTGTGGCTACTCCGTCCCCGA
>SKWB01000048.1 GCA_007129135.1 Halococcaceae archaeon
GCTTCGAACTCGGTACCCCCGTGAACGGTGTTCTCAAGCTCGATCTGGATGTCCTGAGCGACATGCTGGACGCCAGTAACGTTCTCGAGGTCGTCTCGGTCATCATCGGGTCCTACGACTATCAGTACCGCCTCGTTGGCGAGTGAATTGATTACGTCGAAGCCTGCGTTCTCGATTCGGCGGGTGGCATTCGGGTTCGCGGTGACGATGTAGCGCTGTTCGCCGTTCTCGGCTTTCGCGACCCCTGCGAACGTTACCGACACCCCTGTCGCACCCACGAGGAGACTTCCTGTCGCCGCTCGGAGTATCTCTCGTCGTCGTACATTACGTGCGTAATTTCTTGACATGGTCAAACCCTCGACACGGCAGCAAAAGCGATCCTTGGCCCTCTTTCAGTACTGACCCCAGATGGTATGCGTCTGCTCTTTGTGACGAGTGGTACCAAGACACACCGCCTCAAGAGGGTATATATCCATCTCGTGACCCCGAGGCAGGTGATGACATCGGTGCAACCCCTGACTAAGAGATTCCATACCACCGGAGGCAGACACTATTAGTAGAGTGAATACGCACCATGACCGATACACGTCTTTTTATGATTTCGCGAACATCATCCGAAAGTGGTAGAAATACCACTGATCAAATCGCAGGTCTATTTCCCGGCTGGTCCACCCCTTTTCGCTGAAACAAAGATTTGGAAGAGTTCTATGGCAATCTCTGAAATAAGAAATGCACGTGGCCCATCACGGTCCACTCTACAAGTACCGGCCTTCATCAGGAGCTTTCTGCTTTGATACGGTCGAATAACCCTCTCCGAAATTGGTCGACAAGTGCCGTAAACTCTTCCCAGACACCCACGAGACACTCTGACCGAAAATATGAATCTACGAGTTATTCAGCCCCAGGTAAACAGGCTGGACAGTGATATTCTTCCGCTGTCCTCGGAGTCATCACCACTACGTTCTCCTTCCACTTCGTTACCATTTACCTCGAGTCCCAGTGTTTGGTAAAGGACCTCCAGTGTCGGGTCGTAGGAATCGAGGGCGGTCTCGATAGTACCTGCTTCCTCGACGTCGACGATATAGGCAGTGAACGCCTCGCGATTGCTGTCGGGACCGATCTGTCCGCGAGGAGAGCTCAGATCGTCGGATGATACCTCGGTAATCTCAGCTGTCCCTCCAAAGACGGCATCGTCTCCGTAGGCGGGTGCGCAGACCACATTTGTTCCTTCGACTACCTCCGTCTCACCAGGTGCTGGATCTTGACGACCTGGAGGAACGTCTGTTCGTTCCTGGAAGTCGATTACGGCACGAACACCCTCATTAGGAGTGATGCGGAAGCCGTCGAGCGTATTGATATCTGAGCGGGCTCCACGGCCGGTTACATCCTGCCACCGACTAGAGTCTGTATCCCAGGTTTGGACTTCCCCATCAAACTGATTGTGTCCCCCTCCATCTGTGACCCCGAGAACGTCCCAGATCGTTAACATAGATGGTCCTGGCACTCCAAGACCATACGTCTCATCTGGGTCGAGGAACAGATCAATAGCGATCTGAGTGGGCTCCGGTTGGTCAACCTCGTCTGGTGGGGAAGTCAGAAACGGCGAGTACGCAATATCACCGTCGGCGATGGTATCATTGTAGGAGCGTTCACCGAGGTAATTGAGCCGGCAGTCAGCGCTAGCTGAGAGATCTTCACCGACGAACGGGGTTTCCGTTTCCGAGAGATCGTTGAACCACGCCTCGGAGCCACTGACATCACCATCGGATGTGAATATCACGCCGACTTCGGCATCAACTACGTTGTCGTTCGTAGTGAGTTGTGCACCATCAGCGACTGCGATTCCTGTCCCTGTCTCAGTAATCGTACACTCGCTGACTCGGAAGTCGGTATCATCAGTACCATCACCCTCTGCAGCTGCTTCGATTGCCGTCACGACGCCCTCGAACGAACAGCCCTCAACGACGCCATCTGCTCGGTTGAAAAAGAGGATGCCACCTCCGTCGATGACCTCGCAATCGCGGACCACAACACCTTCCGTTTCTTCAGTCTGAGCGTTTACCGCTCGGCGCTCGACGTCTACGAACGTACAGCTTTCAACCTGAAGATCTCTGATATCTCGGACGATGATTCCATTCGCTATCTCCCTCCCCTTTGGATCGATCGTGACGTCGCTTACCGTGATGTCTTCGACGACCTGAATCGGATCCGGCTCGAGAATCGGCTGTTCAATGACGATCCCTTTACTGTCGAGTTCGGCCATGAACTCGTCTGGGTCGACTTGTGAACCCTCTTCATCTGGCTCATCTTCGGTTTCGGCGTCGACCTCACCGGCGGGTAGCGTTCGGACATTGCCCATCCCAATTGCTGCCCGAGAATCGACGATTTCTCCGCCTTCAATTGTAACGCTCTCCGTACCGGGATCGAACTCGACTCCTCGGAAGCCTGCAAGGTCTAAGTCAATAAGCGTGACATCACGCGGTGGTCTCCCGAACCGCTCGCGTAAGCTCACCGCACGAGCGTTGATGTCTTCCTCGTCATCGACAACGTTGATAGTGAACCCTTCGATCGTGACCCCGTCTTCCAGAACTTCGACGACATAATCAGTTTCCGTGAAGCCACCTTGTTCCGCCAGAAGTATCACAGGATCTGCTCCCTCAGCGGCGCGAATCGTTAGCCCCGGCGTCTGGATCGAGACTCCAACATTGTCGTCTTCACGCTCTGGCGTGAGTTCGTGGTATGTACCGTCACCAACAATTATTTCTTCGTTCTCGGCCGCGAGATCGACCGCTCCAGATATCGTGTCGATTGCTTCTGGTACTTGCAGTGGTTGCTCATACACTACGGTTGGACCGGTCGAGAGCGTCGTCTCACGCTCTTGCGTGTCCTCAATCGTACGTACGGTGTAGTCGAGAGCGACTCGTCCAATCTCGTCTCCAACAGATATCTCGATATCAACTGCCTCGCTCTCTCCGAGATCCATCGGTTCACCTAAGCTGGCTTCTGATCCGTTCACCACAATTGTAACCGAGCCCTCGGGAATGGTCGTCGAATCAGCTAGCGAGGCGGTAATCTCATCAAATACACCGCCTTCGAAGCGAACGTCCGTCGAGGTTCCGGGGTCTATCCGATCAGCTTGCCCCTCTACAGGCGTGAACGGAGCAGAGTCATTAGCGTAGGTGATCGATCGAGTGAGCACCTCGATCGCATCGTCGGTGAACTGTTCACCGACAGCGGCGATCTGAGAGTGTCCGAGTGCTGCGGCGTAGACGGTTCGTTCGAATTGGTCTACCGCAAGCGCTGGTCCGCGCGGGGACGCTCCTGAGAACGTCGAAAGTGCACTGTCTGCGATCACTTCCGCACCGAATTCACCGGGATCGAACCCTTCGAATCGACTGTGGAAGCCGCTGAGTAAGAGAACCGTGGGTGACTCGTATAGTTCGATCAAGTCGCCCGGTTCCGCGATCCCGCTGAGGAGTTCGTGATCCGAAGTCACCTCGTAGAACACCGTCGAGTTTAGCGACCCCCCGTCTTCGTCGACAACGTTTGCTGGGTTGCCTGTCTCCTCAGAAATGCGTGAGATGCCATTGCTGTCTTCGCCCCACTGGTCGAGATATATGACACCGATGTCGTCGGTGTTCGTAGCGTCGACAAAGGCCCCCACATCATCGTCGTCTGCGAACCCTTGGACGACGAAAACGTCGTACTCCTCAATCCCGGACAGTGCTTCGTCGACGGTTACGACGCTCGTATTCTGGAAGGGTGCGAGCCGTTCAATCGAGTCGGCTATATCGTCAGTGTACAACCCGTCTGGTGTGTCGACAACCCCAACAGCGATCGTTTCCGCGACAACAGATGTAGGGCCTGTCGTTACCTCGACTGGCTCACCCGGTCCATCGAACAGGTGTTCGAGTTCGACATCTCCTTCACCCTCTCCTTGGGTCCCAACGGTTATTGTCAACTCTCCAGTGAGCGACTCTTCGAACTCGAAGGTTTCACCGAGAGTGGCCTCTTCACCAGCGATCGAGAGTGAGGGTTCTCCCCCGTAGTCTCCTGTCTGTTCGACACGCAACGATTCGAGATTTGCAACCTCAACTATGACCTCGATATCATCTCCCGACTCTACGCTGCGCGGCTGATCCTCGATCAGCGATACACCCAATTCAGCCTCGAGAGAGAACTCGA
>SKWB01000186.1 GCA_007129135.1 Halococcaceae archaeon
AGCCCGTAGATGTACTCCCAGTTCGTGATCGTACACCGGAACTCCTCGGGGAGGTCGCTCATCGCGTGTCGGTCACCACCCCGAACCAGGTCGGCCCCGTGTTAAACCGTTGCGCCTCGCCCTGACGCCCCGGAGGCTATGACGACCGCGTCCGTACTGCCGGTGTGACCGACGACATCGCGACGCTCCCCGAACGCCTCCTGCTCGCGGCGCGTGCGGGCGAGCCGACCGATCCCGGCTTCGAGCGCCTGGCAACGCTCCCCCAGGACGACCTCGCCGAGGCACTCTCGACCGAGCGGCGGGCGAAGGCGTTCTGGCTGACCCTCTACAACGCGGTCGTCCAGGCCGAACTCCGGCGCGATCCGGCGCTCTACCACGACCGCCGGGCGTTCTTCTCGACCCCGCGGGTCCGCGTCGCGGGCGAGTGGTGCAGCCTCGACGGGATCGAACACGGGATCCTCCGGCGCTCGCACCCGGTCTGGGGGCTCGGCTACGTCCCCGATCCGTCTCCCTCGGCGTTCGAACGCCGGTTCAGGCTCCGAGAACGGGACCCACGGATCCACTTCGCCCTCAACTGCGGGGCGAGGAGCTGTCCGGCCGTGATGCCCTTTCACGCCGAGCGCGTCGACGAGGAGCTGACGGCCGCGACATGCGACTTCCTCGCGACCGAGACCGAACGCGGACGGGTCGGACCGTTCACCGTCCTCACCGTCCCCAGGCTGTTGCTCTGGTACCGTGGGGACTTCGGCGGTGGTCGCGGCATCCGGTCGCTCCTCCGCCGGTACGGTGTCGTGGAGGCGGACGACCGGGTCGTCCTCCGGTACGCCGACTACGACTGGTCGCTCTCGGTCCCCGGCGTCGAACGGTGAGCCGATACGGTTTTCAGAACGCGCGGAGACCCAGGGCCCATGACGCTCTACGCGATCGAGGACCTGGACGACGCGTTCGTCGCCACCCGCGAGTTCCTCATCTCGCCGTTCTCGCTGCGCCGGTGGCTGGTGCTCGCGTTCGTCGTCTTCTTCGTCGGCGGCGGCGGCGTCGGCGCGGGCAACGGCTTCAGCGGGGTGAACGCCGCGACGCCCCCGGCCACGGACACCGATCCGGGGGTCGAGGTCGGCGAGGTCGTCGCCCTCCTCACGGAGCTCTTGCTCGCGAACCTCGCGCTCGTCCTCGGCGTCCTCGGGGTGCTCGCGCTCTTCGTCCTCGGGTTCATGTTCGTCGCCGCGACGATGGAGTTCGTCCTCGTCGAGTCGCTGCGCACGGAGGAGGTCCGCTTCGTCGAGTACGCACGGTCGAACCTGCGGAAGGCGCTCTCGCTGCTCGCCTTCCGGGTCGTCCTCGGCGCACTCGCGCTCGGCGTCGTCGGTGGGCTCTTCTATCTCGGACTGTGGGTCGTCACCGGGGCCCCGGAGGGCGTCCCGTCGTTCCTCCTGGTCGGCCTCTCGGTCGTCGGAGGACTCACCCTGCTGCTCCTCAGCCTCGTCGACGGCTTCACCACGGAGTTCGTCGTCCCGACGATGCTCGTCACCGACCGGGGCCTGATCGGAGGCTGGCGGGCGTTCTGGCCCACCCTCGTGGGCTCCTGGAAGCAGTACCTCGTCTACGCGGTCGCCGTCTTCGTCCTCGGCATCGTCGTGAGCATCCTCGTCGGGATCGCGGTCGCGATCGTCCTCACCGGCCTGGGACTCACCTTCGGCATCGCCGGCGCCGCCGTCTTCCTCCTGCTGTTCGCCGCGGGTGCCGAACTCGTGGGCGGGATCCTCCTCGCGCTGATCGGCCTGGTCGCCGTCGCGCTCTTTCTCGTCTCGGTCGCGCTCATCCTCGTCCCCGCCGAGAGCTACCTCCGCTACTACTCGCTGTTCGTCCTCGGGGATACGGACGCCGACCTCGACCCGATCCCGGAGGTCCGCGGGGCGGTGAGGGAACGAGAGTACACCTGAACCCGTTCAGCGGCCGTCTCGATTCGACAGGACTCGCGAGGATCGCGCTCCGCCAGGGAGCCCGCTACCACGACCGCGCCCCGCGGAACGCTTATTTGAGTGAACACACAAGTAAGTGACAGTGTCAGAATCCGTCGACAGGCTCCGCCGGTATCTCGAGGACGAACTCGGTGAGTGCCGAAACGATGACCTCCAGAACCGGCTCCAAGAGCTGGAGGACCTCGAAGCACTGCTCTCCGAGGAGACCGTCTCGGAGGACGTGGGGACGCTGGCGGCGCTCGGAAACGACACGCGGTACCGACTGGTCCGGCTGCTCGTCGAGTCGGGCGAGGAGCTCTGTGTCTGCGAGATCACCCCGCTCGTGGACGTCAGCGACAGCGCCGTGAGCCACGCCTTCGCCCGACTCGCCGAGGCCGGACTCGTGACGAAACGAAAGGAGGGCCGGTGGCGGAAGTACCGGGCGACCCGCCGAGCCAACGCGCTCCTCACGGTTCTGGACGGTTCGCGCTGATCCCGTCTCTCCGCGATCTCGTTCGTATAGCTCCACCACGCCGACCCCGGAAGCGAACGCTATGCGAAAGACATTTGTATGAACGTTCGCTCAATTGAGCTGTGTCTCAAATGAGTGCGGCCGAACGGGAAGCGGAGCACGGACGGACGGACGAACACGTCACCCCAATCGATCAACCGAGCGAGGAGAGTCGGCGTCAGCGCGACTCTCCCGGAGGGACGGGGGCGTACGGACTCCGAACGGGCGAGTCGGATCTCGTCTTCTTCGAGGGGATCCTCCCGGAGAACGAGGCAGGTGTGTTGAGCGACTATTCAATCGAATCGCAGACAGAGGCATGTCTCGACCGGCTCGAATCGATGCTCGAATCGCGGAACACAGGGCTGTCCGACGTGATGAAAGTCGAGATATAGCTGACGGAGATGGCCTCCCGGAGCGTCGTCGACGACGTCTATCGGGAACGGTTCGACGGACGGTACCCGCCCCGGTCGACCGTCGGCGTCTGTTCGCTCCCCGGCGGCGCGGCGATTCAACTCGACGTCGTCGCTGCCGACGAGTAACGTCGGGTGAGCCACCGATGACATACGATCGCTCTCACCGACAGCGTATCGTATCGATCCAGCCGCCAACGGGGACGAGCGGTGGTCGCGATGAGTGAGTCCGGCCACGACCACGGACCGGACTGCGAGTGCTCGGGCTGTGGCGACCCGCGGTCGATGGATTTCCTCGAGAAGTACCTCACCGTCTGGATCTTCCTCGCGATGGGCGTCGGCGTCGGCCTCGGCACCGTCGCGCCGTCGCTCGTCGACCCGATCCGGGAGTACCACCTCGTCGAGATCGGCCTGATCCTGATGATGTACCCGCCGCTTGCGAAGGTCAACTACCGCCAGCTACCGCGGGTGTTCAGTGCCTGGCGCGTGCTCAGCCTGAGTCTGATCCAGAACTGGCTGATCGGCCCGACGCTCATGTTCGCGCTCGCGGTCGTCTTCTTCAGCGGGCTCGTCCCGCCGTTTCCGGCCCACCCCGAGTACTTCCTCGGGCTGATCTTCATCGGGATGGCCAGGTGCATCGCGATGGTGCTCGTCTGGAACGACCTCGCGGAGGGATCGAGCGAGTACGCCGCCGGCCTCGTCGCGTTCAACAGCGTCTTCCAGATCGTCACCTACGGGGTGTACATCTGGTTCTTCGCGCTCTTTCTCCCGCCGTTGCTGGGGATGGACGCGCTCGTCGCCGGCATCGGGACGTTCGACATCACGATCGGGCAGGTGTTCTGGGCGATCGCGATCTTCCTCGGCATCCCGTTCGCCGGCGGGATCCTCACCCGTCTCGGCGGGGTGTGGGCGAAGGGCGAGGAGTGGTACGACGAGGAGTTCGTGCCGACGATCAGCCCCGTGACGCTGCTCGCGCTGCTGTTCACCGTGATCGTCATGTTCGCCACACAGGGCGAGACAATCGTCGTCCAGCCGACGGACGTGCTGTGGATCGCCGTCCCGCTGACGATCTACTTCGTCGTGATGTTCCTCGTGAGCTTCGCGATGGGCCGTGGGATCGGCGCGGACTACTCGACGACGACCGCGATCGGCTTCACCGCCGCCTCGAACAACTTCGAACTCGCTATCGCGGTCGCGGTCGCCGTCTTCGGCGTCGGTTCCGGCGTGGCGTTCGCGACGGTCGTCGGCCCGCTGATCGAGGTTCCCGTACTGCTCGCGCTGGTCAACGTCGCCGTCTACTTC
>SKWB01000319.1 GCA_007129135.1 Halococcaceae archaeon
AGTAGTACAACCTCTGTCGATGAGTGAGATCGGATCTCTGTAGAAAGTCGATCGATTCCGTGGTACGGTCTCACCTCTCCACGTCGAGCTAATCGCCAATAACAACGTCAGTACGCCGTTGCGAGACAGTGATCGGCCTATGCGGCCTCGAAGTAGATCGTGCCGTTCGTCCAGGAGTCGATACCGAAGCCGCGAGTGTCTATCTCCACGGTGAGGGCGAGGGACTCGCCGGGACCGAGTTCGATCGAACCGTTCGCACGAGTCTGCTGGAAGTTACCGCCGACCATCGATCCGCCCTCGGGGTGTTTGATGTCCATTGGGCCGTCCGTGCCCACGCCGGAACCCCAGATCGGGTCCACACCCGGCTCGCCTGGATCGTTCGCGACGCGCAGCTGGACGCTCTGCGTGCCATTGTTCTTGACGATGAAGAGGTCTTCGAACGTCGTCTTCGCCTCCCTGTTGATGTTGTTGAACGTGAAGTTGATCGTCCCGTCTTCGCCCTCGAAGACGTAGTTCTCCTGATCACCTTCGTACTCTTTGTTCGCTTCGAACGAGAGCAGCGCACCGCGATCTCCGGTCGTCTGTACCGAAACGTTTCGATCTGCGCTCACGCTCGAGAACGCGCCCGAGCCCACGATCGCGCTCGCGCCGATTGCTGTGCCGCCGAGTCCTACGAGGAATTTGCGTCGTTCCATGGTTTTCTCCGAGCACCTCACCCACTGGGCTGAGGCGCTTATTTCGACGGTCGGGTGGACCCCACTTGTGTATAAACAGGCTGTCAGGACCGCAGGTGGTCCGTACGATTCGACAGGGAGGCCGTTCGAACCGGTAGGCACCCACCGAGACCGGCGCAACCTTGGTGTACCGGACGTGCGGTAAGAGGAATCTGACGGACCGGATCTACAGTGTATCGATCACTTACGGGAGCGTTCGGCTATTCGATCGATGATATATACTGATAGTGATTGGTCGGGAGAGATCGTAGACCCGTTTTCCCGCACACAGGCACCCTGATACCGGTTTCACGCCGGCTACCGCGCAGCTGAGGACGTCTCGGGTGAACGAACGGTTCTCGATTTGTGCCTCAAGATCGGCCATCCATCCGCTTAATCCAGGGTTTAAGAAGTGTACACTGTCATTAGCTATTACTTCGGGATCAGACAGTTCGTGTAACCGCTGGCCCTGCGTGGGCAGGGGTGGGGAGACCAATGAGCAGCGAAACAGTACGAATCAGGGAGGCCGGGGGGAGAGAGACGCCGACGAGTCCGTCCGTCACGCGGGAGGACATCTTCGAGGTGTTGAGCAACGAGCGACGACAGCAGGTGCTCAACTACATGAAACAGCGCGAGGGCGAGTCGGTTCAGCTCCGCGAACTCGTCGACCAGGTCGCCGCCTGGGAGAACGACACCTCGATCGAACAGCTCGACTCGAGCGACCGGAAGTGCGTCTACACCGCGCTGCGTCAGTCACACCTCCCGAAGCTCGACGAGTACGAGATCGTGGAGTACGACCCGATGCGCGGGGAGGTCGAACTGACCGAGGCCGCGCGCGAGGTCCAGATGTACCTCGAGTACGTCCCGAGACACGACATCCCGTGGTCGCACTACTACCTCGGGCTCTCTGGCGTGGCCGGCCTCCTCACGCTGCTCACCTGGGCCGGGGTGGGACCGTTCGCGGGGCTCGGGGGGCTCGCGCTGGCTGGGATCCTGGTGGTGCTCCTCGCGACGAGCGCGGTGGTTCACACCTACCAGTCGCGCCAGAACCGCCTCGGGAGCGACGAGGCGCTCGAGCCCTGATCAGCGATGCTCAAACGTCTCGCGGTCGTCCTTGTCTGTCTGGCTGCGATCGTCGCGATCGGTTCGAGCGGCGCGTTCAGCGCCGTCAGCACCGATCGGGGGGTCTCGGCTACCGTCGTCGAGGACGAGAACGCGTACGTGGGTGTCGTCGAGGAGGAGTGTACGATCACGAACCAGTTTCCCACCGGAACGACGCTCGATCTGACCCTCACACAGGACGGTGAGGTCGTCGCCGAAGAGTCGATCGAGAACGGAGAGACGTTCGATATCGAGACCACGGGCGAGGCCGAGATCTCCGCGGTCGGTTCCGACGGCGCGGTGAGAGCGGAGATGACCCGCGAGTTCGACTGCCTCGACCAGAGCGATGCGGTGACCCTCGCGAGCGATACCGTCCGGTCGCCCGGAGCCAGTGGCAACGTGGAGTTCGACGTAGAGGCGACACAGCCAGTCGAGCTAACCTCCGTCGGCCTGAAGGGGAGTGGGGAGTTCGAGAACGTCAGCGTGACGAACCCAGGGACGCTTACCGTGGAAAGCCAGACGGTGGATGAGTTCGAGCCAGGAGAGAGGTTCGACCCGATCGAACTGAGTGGATCGACGACCACGGAGATCGAGATCGAACAGATCGAACCGGGGATCGATGGCAACGAGGTTCGTGCGGTTCAGGACCCGGACTCTGACGACCAGAACGTGACGATCGAGATCGTCCTCGAGTTCACGGACGGAACTCAGACCGTAATCGGTCTCGAAGCGGGGGAGTTCACACCGGGTGGATCGCAGGCTGAGACTAGCTCGTCAGATCACTCGACCGAGGAGAGCGACGACGCCTCGGAAGACAGGGACGACGGTTCCGAGACCCACGAGCAGACCGGAGACGACGAGGAAGAGCCCGTCGACTCTGAGGACGAGGCTGAGAGCGAGGAGGGCGAATCGACCGAGGAGAGCGACGACACGCCAACCGAGGACGGCAACGGCTCCGATGGCGAGTGACCTGACGAACCGAGTATTTTCGACCGCTAATGGGAGATTACGGTGAGAATCGTCCGATTAATGTATTACACTGGCAAGTAGAAACCATCGGCAAGAAACATATCGTCGGGCGAGAAACGAGGGATAAGGGGGAGGGGACAGCGTCGTCTGTCCGAATTACGAGGCTATAATGAAAGACTCGGCGCACAGATTCGACGAAGGGGAGATCCACGACATACTGCGGAACGACCGTCGTCGCGCGGCCATCACCGTCCTCACCGAGGAGGGCGGCTCGGCGACGATCAGAGAGCTCTCAGAGCGCATCGCGTCGCTCGAAAGCGGTGAGGACCCACCGCCACGGAACCTCAGACAGAGCGTCTACGTCTCGCTCCACCAGACACATCTCCCGAAGCTCGATGCGCTCGACATCGTCGACTACGATACCGACACGAAGCGGGTCGACCTGCGGGAGGAGGCCGCGGACGTCAAGGCGCACATGGGACAGCCGGAGACCGACCGCTGGCCGTTCCTCGTCGTGATCGGTGTGAGTGTCCTCGGATCGGTGTTCTCGGCGGCCGTCCTCCTCGGGATGAACCCGGTGTTCTCCGTCGGCGCGCTCTTCGGGTTCGGTGCCCTGATCGCTGTCGCCGCGTACGTCCTCTGGCGGGAGGGGTAGGAGTTGCACTCCACCGGTCTGTACTGATTGGGTGATCGGTTACCGTTTCGAACAGGGTAGCGCTGGAGCCACGATCTGTGATTATCCTGGTCATATACCACTTACCGGCGTTTGAGCGGGCAGGACACGTGTTCTGGTTCGACGGAAACGGTCGTATACCGACTCACTAACCGCGAGTTAGAGAGCACACAAGAGGAGCGAACAGTACACGACATTTATAGTATCAGAGTATCGTATACGTTAACGAGAGTATGAGCGTGCCAACGACGACCCCCGACGACGACCCCTCCACAGACCCCCAGCCAGAGCTCGAGAGGGACGACCTGTTTCACCTGCTCCAGAGCGGGCGTAGGCGAGCCGTACTGAGTTACCTGCTGGCTCAGGGGGAGGAAAGCTACGTCATGCGAGATATCGCCGAGGCGATCGCGGCGTGGGAGAACGAGACGACGGTCGAGGCGTTGAGTTCCACCCAGCGCCAGCGCGTCTACATCGCGCTCTATCAGTCTCACCTCCCGAAGCTCGACGAGTACGGCGTGATCGAGTACGAACAGTCCCGCGGGACGGTCGTCCCCACGGAGCTCGCCTCCCTGTTCGCCCCGTACATCGAGGACGAGTTCGAGGACGAGGCGGCCGTGACGGGGGCCGACCGGACTGAAACCGAGGAGGACTCGGGGCTCGTCCGCTCGATCCGCTCTATCCTTCGTTGACCACTCGAACGACGGTCACTCGACCGGTCCGAACGCCTCCGGTGGTCTCCGGTGTTCCGTCGCCCGTTCGTACGCGTACGCGAGTTCGAACAGCCGCGGTTCGCCGAACGGCTTGCCGAGGAGTTCGACGCCGACCGGGAGGCCACCGTCGGTGTAGCCGGCGGGAACGACGATCGCGGGGAGACCCGTGTGCGCAGCCAGTTCACAGCGCATCTCGCTGAACGGCTGTCGGTCGGGAAGCGGGACTGGTGGGACGGCGGACGGGGGGTAGAGCAGGGCGTCGACCTCCGCATCGATCATCCGTGAGAGGGTGTCAGTACGTAGCTCCTCCCTGCGGACGCGTCGGCGGAGGTACTCCCGGCGCTCGGAGACGCTCTCCGTGTCGACCTCCAGAATAGCGGCGTCCTCGATACGCTCACGTATCCACGGGTGGACGAGGTCGGCGTCGACGATCTCCACGAGCGTGTCCGGGACGTCGTGACGGTCCTCCAGATAGCGGTTCAGGTCACGGGCGAACTCGAGACGGACCAGTCGAGCGGCGTCGAGGCTCTCCGGATCGGCGACCGAAACGGGATCGACGATCGTCGCACCCGCATCCTCCATCTCCCGGACGGCCGAGTCGGTGAGTTCGGTGATGGCCGCTGCCTCCTCGGTGAGAGCGAGGGAGTCGTCCGCCAGCCCGAACAGCGAGCGCACGACGCCGATCCGTGCCCCGTCGAGCCCCCGCTCGTCGAGATGAGAGACGTATCCCCCGGCAGGAGGGGCGTCGGCACCCACCGCGGTGAGCGGATCGTCCGGATCGTAGCCCACCATCGCGTCGAGCAGTCGAGCGGCGTCCTCGATCGTCCGGGTGATCGGCCCGGCGGTGTCCTGGGTCGTCGAGAGGGGGACGATGCCGGCTCGGCTCACGAGCCCCATCGTCGGGCGAAGACCCACGAGGCCGTTGAACGCCGGCGGCGAACGCACCGAGGAACAGGTGTCGGAGCCGGTTCCGAGCGTCCCGAGGTTCGCGGCGATGGCCGCCGCCGTGCCCCCGCTCGATCCCGAGGGTCGGTGTGAGAGCGAGTAGGCGTTTCTGGTCTCACCGCCGAGCGAACTGATCGTATCGACGCCGAACGAGAACTCCTGGAGGTTCGCCTTGGCGAGGACGATCCCTCCGGCCTCGCGGAGCCGTCTCACCACGAACGCGTCTCGATCCGGGACCGAACCCGCGAGCGCCTCAGATCCCGCCGTCGTCGGGAGGTCGTGGGTGTCGTGGTTGTCCTTCAGCACGATCGGAATACCGTGGAGCGGACCGGTGAGGCCCTCTCGTTCGAGGGCTTCGTCGAGCGCTCTGGCCCGGTCGGTCGCTGCGGAGTTGACCGTGAGGATCGCGCGAAGCGCCCCGTCGTAGGCGTCGATCCGCTCCAGATACCAGTCGACCAGTTCGACCGCGGTGAGCGAGCCGACCTCGAACGCCGCGTGAACCTCCCCGACGGTCGTCTCCATCGGATCGAATCGAGTCGCGTTCATACCCGGGCCTCTCGGCGAGAGAGCATAACCCTCCGTGTAGCGTCACCTGAAGCGGTCCCTGATCTCGGTGGTCGCCTCGTGAACGACCCGCTCTTTCGCCCGTCGCATCGCCCGGATCGCTTCGTCGGTCGAATCGACCCAGCCGGCGGTGTCGCTCGTACTTCCGGAGCCAGTCGCGACGACCTCCAGTGTCTCGCCGGTTCCGAGGCCATCGTAGGCGAGTCGTCTCGAGGACAGAGATCAGACGGTTCTTCCTGTCACATCGGGCGTCTGCGTTGACTCCGTACACATTGGTCTCCCCCTCGCGTTGGGAGTAACTCGTACTGTCGTACGTCTCGGCATAGGTGTGTGATTGTTGGGCTATCTGAAATACAAAAATAACGGGATCAGAGTGAACTGATGGTAGGTTATTCTACTCGCTTTCACTCGTCTCTCCCTGTTATCCGGACGCAGGTATGTTCTCCTCGAAATTCGGGAGGTTGCAACGAACGATGAGTTCCGACCGCCGTTTCTCTCGGTGAGAAGTGGGGAAACTGCTACTCTGGGTGTACTGGGACAGTGCCACGTCTAACTGAGATGCCGTTCAGTTTGATACATGGACACGAACCACCTCCGAGGACACCGATCGTTCGTCCGAACTCATGACTCGAAGCCGAGCAGACGCAGTCCGATCAGGCTGACGAGGACGGTCGACCCCTCGTGTCCGATGACTGCGATCGGAAGTGGAATCCCGGCGGTGAGGATGGCCGCGACCATTATCACGATCGCACCGAAAGCGATCGAGAAGTTGACGTACAGGGTTCTCCGTGTCGCACGGCTCAACGAGAGTGCGTACGGGAGTTTCTCGAGGTCGTCCGACATGAGAACGATATCGGCTGTTTCCAGAGCCACGTCCGTACCGGCGCCACCCATTCCAACGCTTATATCGGCGGTCGCAAGCGCTGGAGCGTCGTTGACGCCGTCGCCGACCATCGCGACGGCGTCGTGGGCCGTCTGCAGGGACTCGATGTGTGCGACCTTCTCTTCCGGCAGCAGCTCGGCGTAGACCTCGTCGATGCCGACTTCCTCGGCGATGTGCTGGGCTACGCGTTCGTTGTCGCCGGTGAGCATGACGATGGTCTCGATGCCGCTTTGCCGAAGTCGTTCGATGGTTTCGGCCGCGTTGTCGCGTATCGTGTCCGTGAAGGCGAGCCAGCCGAGAACCCGCCGTCTGTCGTCGGTCTCCTCGACGACGAGGACACTTGTCTTTCCGCTTTCCTCAAGACTCCGTACCGCCCGAACTCCGTCCTCGTGACCGTCGATCGGTCGGGTACCGATGACGGTCTCGAAGTACCGGGGGTTACCGACGTGGACCTGTCGACCATCGACGGTGGCTCGGACCCCTTTCCCGACGACCGCCGAGAACCCGTCGGCTTTGGGCACGTCGAGTGACTTCTCACGGGCGGCTTCGACGGTCGCCTGGGCGAGGTGGTGTTCCGACCGGGACTGCACCGCGGCTGTGATAGCCAGCAGACGGTCGTCAGTCATCTGCTCGCCGTCGATGGCGGCATCCTCGGATACGGTTGCGTCGGTCAGTCTCGTGTTACCCTCGGTGAGCGTGCCGGTCTTGTCGAAGGCGACGGCGTCGACGTCCCCCGCGGTTTCGATGTGTTCACCCCCCTTGAACAGAACTCCCTGACGCCCTCCTGCGGCGATCGCTGATAACACCGCGGCTGGTGTGGAGATGATGACCGCACACGGCGAGGCTGCGACCATGAGCGTCATGGCACGATAGAAGGTCGGATCGAACGGGTGGTTCAACAGCGTGTGGGGAATCAGGACGGCAAGCAGCGTCATTCCAAAGACGCCCAGCACGTAGGGCTGTTCGTAGCGGTCGATGAGTTGCTGGGTCGGGGCTCGCTTGCTCTGGGCCTCCTCGACCATGTGAATGAGCCGGGAAATCGCGGATTCGTCCGCCAGGCGGGTCACGCGTACCTCCAGTGTGCCCACCTCGTTTATCGTCCCACCGAACACCTCGTCACCCTGTTCCTTCGAGACCGGGACGGACTCGCCGGTGAGCGTCGATTGGTCGACCGAACTCTCGCCGTCGACGACGACCCCATCCAGTGGGAGTCGGTCGCCCGGCCGAACGACGAAGACGTCGCCGGTTTCGACGTCGCCTATCGGAACCGAGACCTCCTGGCCCTCACGGAGTACGCGTGCGGACTCCGGTCGCATCTCGATGAGTGACTTGATCGCGGTCCTCGAACGCCCGATAGCATACCGCTCGAGCACTCCCGAAAGGGAGAATAGAAACAGCAACATCGCGCCTTCGAACGGGGCCCCGATGATCAGAGCACCGAGTGCGGCGATGAGCATGAGCAGGTCGATCTCGACGGCCGGTTGCTGGAGGCTCTCGATGCTCTCTTTGAACCCGTACCATCCTCCGAAGAGATACGCGACGGCGTAACTCGTCCACACGACCGTTGAGGACACGTCGAACCAACTCGCCAACAGGCCGCTGACCATCCCCAAGAAAGTCAGAGCGACGAAAAACGCCTGCACCTGTATCCCGGACTGGGCCCCCGGATCTCCCGGACGTTTGTCGGCGACAGCGCCGCTGTCCGATGCAGGTTTCACCCCTCGAAATCGGTGTCTTAGTGGCATAAGCGTTCGTCCTCCGAGGGCCAGACCGGATTCAACGGCCGACCAAGAGTCATACGTCGAGGTCGGTCGATATAGTGTGAATAAGACAATATAGGCCCGAGGGTGGGAGACGAAACGACGTCGGATGAGTCGAAATCGAGCCGGGACTCGAGCGTTCACCGGCGGCGATGATCTCAGTGACGTGGTCGAAGTGCATGGTGATTATACTGCCACGAGGGTATGTATGAGCCCCACTGACGCCGAAAAGTAGTTTTCAAATTGGTAGTTCATAATATTGTGGAGAACTCACAACACTTTTACCCATCCCCTTCTTATCCGTTTCCATGGCAGTCGAAACCCAAACCCGATCCGCCTTCGACTACGAGTGGGACTACTCCCCGACCGTATCGGCTCTGTTCGCGGCGTTCACCACCGTCGCGATAGTCGGCTGGTTGGTGACCGTCGTCCTCACCGCGATTCACCTCTTCGCGCTCCCGGCCATCCCGGCTGACGCCCCTGTACAGGGAAGTATCCGAGTTATCACCAGCCAGTGGGCGTACGTCTTCGGTGTGCCGCTTGCGACTCTCGGTGGCTTCTACTACCTGACTACCATCGGCCTCGCACTCTGGTGGTTCGACACGCGTCACCCACTCATCATCAAGATCCTGACGCCGATTACGGCCTCCGGTGTGGCTTTCTCGGCGTACTTCGTCTACCTTCAACTGGGCGTCATCGGTGAGATCTGCCCGTTCTGTATGGTCTCGGCGGCCGCGACAGTCGTCCTGCTCGGTCTCGAGGGAGCCATCCTCTCGAAGAGCACGACGCCCTCGCTGTCGAGCATGATCGGTGACCTCGGCCAGGTGGTCGGGAAAATGAACCTCCCGGTCGTCTTCTTCCCGATCCTCATCGGTCTGGTCACGCTTCTCGGTCTGTTCGTCGTGACCCTCCTGCCACTGCCGGAGGTGGTTCCGTTCGTCTGACTCCTCGATTTCGAAACCCCCGGACGGAGCGAATAGCTGAGGCGGCTCTTGGTACAGTTCTGAATTTGCTGATGTCGGTATTGATTCATTTGATTCGATACTTCTGAACCTCCGGATCATTTAGCAAGACACCGACCTGCGGGCTTTGAGTTACGCGAGAGTACGTGTCCGCCTGTAAAGTTAAACGAGCGGAGGAGGGTCAGCCCATTCTGTCCAGTGCGTTTCGACGATCTTCGACCGGGGCCTGGTCATACTTCATGGTCGTCCGGGGGCTCTTGTGCCGGAGTTGTGCCTGCGTTGCAGCGAGATCTTCCTCTCTCGTCATATACGTGCCCACCGAGTGCCGAATCGAATACCAGCTCATCTTCCTGTGTTCTGTGTCGATCCCAACAATTTCACAGAGTCGATAGAGGAGATACCTGAGCGAGCTCGTACTGTAGGGATTGGAGTTCCGAGTGAGCCACAGTTTATCGGCTTCATCGTATTTCTCTCGGGCTTCCCGCTCAGAGAGCCACCGTTCGAGGGCCTCCGCAGTCTGACTGCGGAGACTGACCAACCAATTCTCCGTGTTCTTCGCGCTCTCCTCCTTCGGGATCCGGAGGAGTTCGTTCTCCGTATCGACCCAAGCGATCTCTGCGCTGGCCACTTCGACGGGCCTAAGTCCGACATCTAAACTCGTCCATACCAGCGATGGAATCTTCCAGGCATTCGCTCGGTCCCAGTCCGTTGGAACGATCTCGGATTTTGGTTTTTCAAATCGTTGCGCAAGATACCGCTTCCAGCGGACGCGTTCCTCGGGCGTTAGATTGCCATACGAAGGGACGCTACCGTATTCGAGAGCCGCCTCCCTGATCGCCGCCCGCTCCTCTCGTGTGAGATAGTCTCGTGGACTCGAACTACCATCGCTGGAAAACTTGATTTCTGGGTCCCACTTCGACTCCCCTTTCTCGTGATGTCGCCACTTGAATAGCATCTGAACTGATTTTTGACAGTTCGACTTGTGAGCGGTACTGGCATCACTGAGCGCTAGTTCTCGCATCCACTCGTCAGCGTGCTCGTGACTGACGTTGGAAGTGTACCCGCCGATCTCGTCCCAGACCCAGCGGTAAAACATGTCCATTCGTGACGATCTCGGTTTGACGGTCCCAAGGGCGTAGCCTTCCCCTCGATCCGGATCCTTACCGAACGTAAGAAGCCATCGCAGACAAGCTTCTCGCTGTGATCTGTAATCGAGTAGCTGTCGCTGGTTCAGGTACTTCTGAGATGGCTCGCTGACGACTTTGACCTCATCGAGTCCGCTCATCGTTGAACCCTCGAGAGAGCGCTGTCTGCTCGATTGCCCGTTCCTTCGAATCGGGGTGCCCCGGCAATAGCGATAATCGCAAGACTGCGTCGGGGTGCGTCGATCTTCCGAATCACGTTGGCCTGTGACATTGGCGTAGTTGGTCCTCGCTCACAGGGAGAAACCACGAGAGGGCGTCGGGAAAGGAGTGCTCCGTCAGGGATTTGAACCCTGGTCATTGCCGTGAGAGGGCAATATGATTGGCCGGGCTACACCAACGGAGCGTAGTTCTCAGTTGTTCCGAACGGAGTTTAAGGGTTGCGTTTCGGTCTCGGACGGTGGGTCTCAGTCCTCGGGTGTCGACCCCGGAGCCGTCTCGAACTCGCGGCCAGCGATGCTGACGATGTTCTCGCGACCGACGCGGAGTTTGCTGACGAGACCGTCGGCTTCCATCTCGGAGAGGACGACGCTCGTCTTCGACTTCGACCAGCCTGTCTCGGCGACGATCCTGACCTGTCGCATTCGGCCGCCGTTGCGCTCGAGGAGCGCCAGGACCCGATCCCTGTCGCTCGGTGGGTCGGGATCGGTCGAGGGCTCCTCACGCTCTCGCGTGGAACCGGGGAGCGGCCCATCGCTCCCGTCTTCGGACCGGTACCGGAGGGCAACGAAACCCCCGACGAGCACGAAGACGAGGATCAGCGCGACCACCTCGATGCCGCCGACGGTACTCGTCCACTGTATCGCAGAACGCAGCGAGGGGAACGACCACGAAGCGATCGGCTCAGTCACCACGGTCCCGTCCCCTGGTGAGGGACCCGAGCGTGCTCCGACGGGGCGATGCGACGCCATCGGGTGGATTCACCTCTACACGGTCACACCGGGCTGTGCGCACCCCCGTCAGCGGTGAGGGGCGGTCGACCTGCGGAGTCATCTGTACAAATATGCTTTTTGTGTTAGTAAAGCTCTTGTGTAGAACGCCACGGAGGGTGGTCGGAGAAACACCCATAGCCACGAACGGCGAACCCACGGTGTGATCTCGAATCTCGCTGCCGGCGTCCGTGCGTTCACCAGTAACGCGTTCCTCGTCACGGGCGAACGAACGGTGCTCGTCGACACGGGCGCGAACTTCGACGTCGTCGACGGGCTCCGAGCGACTGTCGACGGACTCGATGCGGTCGTTCTCACCCACACCCACGAGGACCACGTCGGGAACGTCTCGGGGGTCAGAACGGCCTTCGACGTGGAGGTCTGGGGGTTCGACAGCGGCCATCGGGTGGTCGATCACGCCATCGGCGACGGCGACCGGGTCGTCCTCGGCGACCACTCCTACCTCGCCCTGCACACCCCCGGACACAAGGACGACCACCTCTGTCTCTACGCGGATAGCGAGGAGGTCCTCTTCGCGGGCGACCTGATCTTCCAGGACGGTGGGTTCGGTCGGACCGACCTCCCGGAGGGCGACCGGGAGACGTTGATCGAGAGCATCGACCGCGTCCACGACCTCGTCTCGCCCTCGCTCTCGGAGCTGCATCCCGGCCACGGGCCGAGCATCACGACCGACGCCTCCTCGCACGTCGAACTCGCGGAGCGGGCCGCGCGGTTCTAGTCGAGGTCCTCCTCGCGTTTCAGCCCGTAGTAGCCCGGTTCGTCCTCCGCTCTCGGCTCCGCGACGACGAGGTCGTCGGCATTAGCGACGATCCACGGGATCGCCCAGTCGACGAGCACGGCCTCGGTCTCCGGGTCGATCTCGGTCTCGGGGTCGAGCCCCTGGAGCAACCGCGCGACCTCGCTCACGGTGTACATCCCCTCCGGCTCCAACAGCTCTTCCGCGGTGTAGAAGTCACACGGGTAGAGCGCGTCGAACTCGGCTTTCTCGGCGGGCATGGCTCGTCTTACACGACGAACCGCCTAAAGCTCCCGCTGTTCGGTGAGCGCGAAAGAAACGGGTCGATCTGGCCCTACTCGAAGTGGTCGACGCACTTCTGGTACTCTTCTGCGACCGAGTCCCAGTTGATCACGTCGAAGAAGCCCTCGACGAAGCTGCCGCGGTCCGGGCCGTAGTCGTGGTAGTACGAGTGCTCCCAGACGTCGCAGGCGAGGATCGGGTGTGCGCCCCACAGCGCGCCCTGGTCGTGCTTGTCGACCGCGAGGTTGCGAAGCTGCTTCGCGACCGGGTCGTAGACCAAGAGTGCCCAGCCGCCCGCCGCGGAGGCTGCGGCCTCGAACTCGCCCTTCCAGCCCTCGTAGGAGCCGAAGTCCTCCTCGATGCGGTCGGCGAGCTCGCCCTCGGGCTCGCCGCCGCCGTCGGCGTGCATGTTCTCCCAGAACAGCGTGTGGAGGTAGTGGCCACAGCCGTTGTGGGTCACGGCCCCCATCGCGTTCGCCGACGAGCCGAACTCTCCCGACTCGCGGTTCTCCGCGAGCGTCTCCTCGGCGGAGTTGAGCCCGTTCACGTAGCTCTGGTGGTGCGTGTCGTGGTGCCACGTGACCACCTGTTCGGAGATCGATGGCTCGAGCGCGTCGTAGTCGTACGGTAGGTCCGGTAGTTCGGCGTGTGAGTGTTCTGGCATTGTCAACCCTCCACCTCGACAATCGTCCGGCGGCCCCTTAACCGTTGAGGAGGGGGCGGGTTTCACGTTCACTGACAGGTGTTGACACGCCCCTCCCGGAGGTCAGATCACGTCCCTCTCTCGGAACCGATCGATCTCTTCGTCGCCGTAACCCACCTCGCGGAGCACCTCCTCCGTGTGCTCACCGAGCAGCGGGGGGTGTCGACGCACGTCGGTCGACGCCCCCGAGAAGTTCATCGGGACGCCCGGCAGCTCGATCGATCCCGCAGTCGGGTGCCGGACGCTCTGTCGCATCCCGCGCGCCTCGACCTGTGGGGAGTCGAATACCCCCTCCAGATCGTTGACGGGCGTCGTGGGCACGTCGTGTTCGGAGAGGTGCTCGACCAGACCCTCGACCGTGTACTTCCGGAAGATCGGTTCGAGGATCCCCTCGAGCGCCCCTCGGTTCGCCACCCGGTCGGCGTTCGTCGCGAACCGGTCGTCCTCCGCGAGCGCCTCGCGGTCGAGCGCTCCACAGAGCCGTCGCCAGATCGGCTCGCTCGCGGCGGCGACGACGACGTAGCCATCCGCCACCTCGAACGCCTGGTAGGGGACGATGTTCGGGTGTTTGCTCCCCATCCTCCCCGGCGGCTCCCCCGTCGCGAAGTAGGCAGTCCCCATATAGGTGAGCCAGGCGACCTGTCCGTCGAGCAGGCTGACGTCGATCTTCTGGCCGCCACCGCCGCCGACCTCGCGCTGGAAGAGCGCCGCGAGGATCGCCTGCGTGGCGTACATCCCCGCGCCGATGTCCGCGATTGCCACGCCGACGCGGACCGGCTCGCCGTCTTCGGTACCGGTGATCGACATGAACCCGCCCTCGGCCTGGATCGCGAGGTCGTACGCCGGGTCGTCACGCTTGGGCCCCCACTCGCCGTAGCCCGAGAGCTTCGCGTAGATCAGCTCCGGGTTCTCCTCGGAGAGCGACTCGTACCCCAGGCCCCACCGTTCGAGTGTCCCCACCCGGAAGTTCTCGACGAGCACGTCCGCCTCGCGGGCGAGCCGTCGAAAGACCTCCTGGCCCTCCTCGGTACCGAGATCGAGCGTCACCGAGCGTTTGTTCCGGTTGACGCTCAGGTAGTAAGTGCTCTCGTCGCTCTCGCCGTACGTCGGCGGGTGCCACCCGCGGGTCTGGTCGCCCTCGCCCGGCCGCTCGAGCTTGATCACGTCCGCGCCGAGGTCACCGAGTTGCATCGTACAGAACGGGCCGACGAGCACCCGGGAGGCGTCGAGGACGGTGATCCCGGAGAGCGGGCCCGTCTCGCTGCTCGGATCGCGTGCCTCGCCGACCATCTACTCGCCCCCCCGTGCGCGTTCGAACACCTCGATGGCCGCCTCGCGGCGCTCCGCGTGGTCGACGATCGGAGTCGGGTACTCCGGGGCCGCAGCCTCGCGTTCCTCTTCCCCTATCTCGTGCCAGGAGTGGATCGTCTCCGGGTCGACGCCCTCGAGTTCGGGAACGTAGGCCGTGATGTACTCGGCGTCCGGG
>SKWB01000142.1 GCA_007129135.1 Halococcaceae archaeon
CGACGTCCTCGTTGCGCGCGTAGATCACGTCGAGGTCCCACTCGTCGGCCCAGTGGGCGACGAACTCGTGGATCTCGTCGAAGTGCTGGTAGTGGTCGATGAAGACCGCCGGCGGCACCTCGAGGTCGAAGCGCTCTGCGACCTCCTTGATGAAGTAGAGCACGAGCGTCGAGTCCTTCCCGCCGGTCCACATCACCGCGGGGTTCTCGTACTGCTCTAAGCCCGCTCTGGTCACCTCGATCGCCTTCTCGATCTTCGCCTCGATCGTCGGGTAGTCCGCCGGCGACTCGCCGTCGCCGTCGCTGTACTCCACGTCGAGGTACTCCGGGAAGTTCGTTGCCATCGTAATTAGATCTCATTAGGCGTTCGCACAAAGTAATTGTGGGACACACGATACCAGACGCCTGGTTACGCACGTGAGAACGTGACAGGGGCGGTCTCCACGTCGACGACGGTGCCATCTCGGTTCGCTCCCCGCCCCCGGCTACGGGGTAGCTATTTGCTCTCGCGGTCCGTAACTCGCACGAGCGACGCGAACCGTCCGGGCCGGGCCGCGCCCGTTCCCGCCAGCGAGTGAGAGACGCAGATGAACCCAACCGACAGGGAGCTCCAACACGACTCCGACGACCCGCCCGACCGCGACAGCGCGTACTTCGACGAGCGTGCCGACCGGTTCCAGACCGTCGAGCGCGAGCTCTCCGAGCGTGCCTGCGTGTCGGGTGCGCAGATCGGGGAGTCGACGGGGTCGACGTCGAGCGGTCCGGTCCTCGCGAGTCCGGCGGCCTACGGGACCATCGACGACGTCTCGATCGTCCCGACCGAACAGCTCCCCGAGTGGTACGTCGAGCGGGTCGCCCGGGGCGAGTCGGCCGCACAGGGAGTCGAGAGCTGTTCGCTCGAGGCGAGTCCCGTCGGCGAGCGCCGTGGCCCGCTCTCGCTGCTCGCCGCCGACGAGTACCTCCGGTTCGACGTCCTGGTCGACGGGGCGCTGTGGGACGTCTACGTCCCGGTGCCGAGGACGACCGAGGAGTACGAAGGGTCGACGCTCGAGACGCTCAGAGAGCGCCTCGACGGCCGCCCGATCGAACGCTTTCACTGCGCGCGGATGCCGATCAGGTACGACGGGCGCTACGTCCCCGACTACGCGACCGACGGCTACGACCGCTGGCTCAGAGAGCGCGGGTTCGTCCGCTGGGTCGACGGAAAGTACGAGCTGAAACCGGGGCTCCGTGGGCCGAAAGCCGTCGCGTCGCTTCTATCGGTGCTCGCCGGTGGGTTCGTCGCGCTCGCGTCGACGTGGGCCTTCTTCGCGGTGACGATCCCGGAGCTCTTCCTCGTCGGCCTCTGGTATCTGCTCCCGCTGGCCTACCTCGGCTCCGCGCTGCTCGCCCGCCGCGTGTTCCGGACGACGTTCCACCGCCTCGGCGTGCGCCGGCGGCGCGCCTCGTCGGGGGGACGGACGTAGCGGTCGCTCTCCGCTCGCTCGCGAGAGAAGACGGGGTCGGCCCTACCCGCTGATGAACTTGTTGTCGCGCCAGTTGACGCCGGGCTGGTCGTTCTGTGCCGCGTTGGGCCCCTCGACGACCTCGACGCTCGCGGGGCGGTCCTCACCGTCGACGATCTTCGTCGCCTCGAGTTCGCCGTCGTACTCGGTGATCGCGGTGAGCGTGCCCTTCTCTGCGAGGCGGGCGATGTCACAGAGCACCTCGTACATCTGGTACTGGAGCGCCGTGTTCTGGAGGACGGTCTCCCTGTCGCCTTTGAACGCGGCGAACTCGACGAGTTCGGAGGGGATCTCCTCTTCCTCCTCGCCCCAGGCCGGCGGGCCGCCGGCGCGGTGGGGCTCTTCCTCGTAGACGCGGACCTCGGTGACGCTCGCTTTGAGCTGTGCGGTCGGGGTGTACTTGCTTACGGTACCCTCGGTCGCGACCGCCCTGACGATCAGGGTGTTGTTCCGGCGGGTGATGTCGATGTCCTCGATCTCACCCGGGAGTCGCGGGTCGTCTTCGAAGTACTCGAAGACGTCTTCGAGGGGCAGTTCCAGCGTCGAATGAAGGTGGTATACGCGGCCTGACATGGGTTCTCCGTGATCGCGTTGGTGAATGTCCACGGTGGGGTGGGTGAGCCGACCACGATGACCGGACACCTGTACATACGCACCCGGGACATATATGTTCTGTCCTTCGATCCCGACCGCGGGCCGATACGGCGCTCACTCCGCCTCGAGCGTCTCGGCCAGCTCGCCGCGTTCGTGGAGTTCGGCGAGGATATCGCTCCCGCCGACGAACTCCCCGTTCACGTAGGTCTGGGGCGTCGTCTCCCAGCCGCTGTGCGCTTTGAGCGCGACGCGGAACTCCTCCAAGGACTCGAGTGTGTCGACGCACTCGACGTCCTCTCGGTGCTGTTTGATCAGCCGCAGCGCGCGATCGGAGTAGCCACACTGGGGCATCAGTTCGTTGCCCTTCATGAAGAGCACGACGTCGTTCTCCGCGATGGCGCTGTCCACACGCTCGGTGACCTCGTCCTGGGGGAGGCTCTGGTTCGGGTTGAACGGCATGACTCCCTTTAGCTGTCCCAGGGATTAATCGGTTGCGTCGTCGGAGACCGGATCCGACGCCGGTCAGTCGTCGTCCTTGTCGACGGAGATCACCTGCACCAGCGAGTAGACCGGCACGCCAGCCACCTCGGAGACGCCCTGTTTGTCCACCATCACCGCGCACGCGACCGGCTCGCCCCCGCGCTCTCTGATCGCCTCGATCGTCTCCCGCATCGTCGTCCCGCTCGTGATCGTGTCGTCGACCACGTAGCACTCGCGGTTCCGGATGTCGGCGAAGTTCCGTGAGAAACTCCCACCCAGGTCCTCGATGTCGCCGTCCTCCCACCGGTGTTTTCTGGGGGCGTACGTACAGAGGTCGGTCTCTAGCTCCGCGCCGACCATCGTCGCGATCGGCGCGCCCGCCTTCTCGATCCCGACGGTGAGGTCGATCTCGTCGCCGTGTTTCGTGAGAAGGTCCGCGAGCGCGCGCGAGACGTGTCGGAGCCGGGCGCTGTCGCGGCCGATCGCGCTCCAGTCGACGTGGATGTCCGCCGGACTCCCCGGGTCGGGTCGCTCGGTCGGTTCGTCGCCGCCGCCGCGCTCGACGAGCCAGCTCGCCGTCTCCCGCGAGACGTTGAGTTCGTCCGCTATCTCGCCCCGGGAGAGCCCGCGGGAGGCGAGATCCGCCGCGCTCTCGATCAGGTCGTCGACGTTCTTCATGCGCTGAGTTCGAGGGCGGTTTTTATAGTCGTATCGTCGTCCACGAACGCCTCCGCGACCTCGTCGAGGCCGTAGACCCCCGTGACGAGGTCGGAGAGGAAGCTCTCTGGCAGCGACGAGAGCGAGTCGCTCGCCGCCTCGAAGTGGTGTCGGCTGGAGTTGACGCTGCCCACGAGCGCCTTGTTCTCGAGGACGAACTCGCGGTGGAGCGCCCCCCCGTCGATCTCGAACTCCCAGTCTGCGGGTACGCCGAGGAGTGCGCCGACGCCGTTCGGCGCGAGCGCTTCGATCGTCTCGAAGGCGTGGGGCGCGTAGCCGGTCGCTTCGTAGACGAAGTCGACCGGTTCGTGGACCTCGCTCACCGCGGAGACGGGCGTCTCCCGCGAGTCGACGTAGGTCGCCCCGAGCGACTCGATGACGTCGATCGTCGGGTCGGGCCGGTCGCGCCGGCCGAGGCAGTAGGTCCGTTCGAAACCGTAGACGTGTTCACAGATCGCGAGCGTGAGCAGCCCCAGGCTGCCGTTGCCGAGGACGAGCGCGCTCTCGGGCTCCCAGGTGAACGCCGACCGTGCCGCCGTGGCGTGCTCGATGGCCTTCTCCGTGATGCTCGCCGGCTCGATCAGGAACCCCATCTCGGCCTGATCCTCGGGGATCGGGACCAGGAACTCCTCGGGCGAGGTGACGTACTCGGCGGCGAAGCCGTGTGCGCCGACGATCCCCCGTTCGACGTACTCGCCCTCCGGAGCCATGTCGGCCTCCCCGCGCTCGAAGTAGGGGTTCGGGCCGTTCGGTGGGCGTCTGACGGTGGGGACGACCACGTCGCCCTCCGCCAGCGCCGTGCCGTTCGCGTCCTCGACGACGCCGACCGCTTCGTGGCCCAGGACGAGGTGGTCCTCTCCCTCGGGCGGACCGCCGTGGCCGCCCGCGATCACCTCGTGGTCGGTCCCGTCGATCCCGACACGAAGCACCCTGACGAGCGCCTCTCCCTCCGCCGGATCGGGCCGTGGCTTCTCGATCACGGTGGGCTCTCTCTCGCCCTCACGGACGGCGACTGCTCTCATGCTCGGAGCTGGGGGACGAAAGCGTATAAGTATTTATTCTACATCGAGTAAACAATCGGGGCGGGCACACCGCCTCCGACCGAGCCGCCTCGTCTCCGCCGCCACCACCCCGTGACCGACGTCCGGCCACGGCCGACAGTATATGGCGACGGCGCGACGAGAGGGGGTATGCAACGGTACGACCAGCTCTACCGGCTCTACGACGAGTTCCCGACCGACCGGATCCGCCAGTACCAGGAGTTCGTCGACCTCTTCCCACCGATCGACTCGCGGGTGGCGCTGACCCACTGGCAGAACGCGCGTGAGGAACTGGCCGGGATGAAAGACGAGGTCCGCGAGGCGTTCGCGGAGGGCGAGACGTTCGCCGAGATAGCCGCGCGCGCGACGCGCGACCAGGCGTTCACCGCGCTCGATCTCCGGACCAAATACGGTCGGGCGGTGAACGTCCTGGTGCTCGACGTCGACGAGACGCTTCGCTCGGCCGGCAACACCGACAACGAGATCCCCCGGTCGACGCTCTCGCTGCTCACCCGGTTTCACCAGGCGGGGGTCCCGATCGTCATCTGCACCGGCCAGACCCTAGAGAACGTGAAGGGCTTCATGATCCAGGGGCTGGGCAGCGAGATCGTCCACTCCGGGGAGCTCTCGATCGTCTACGAGGCGGGGACGGGGGTGTTCACGCCCGGCCACGGCGCGAACACGAAACAGCTGCTCTACGAGGACCTCGACAGCGAGGTGGTCGCGGTCTTCGACGACCTCCGCTCGCGCGTGCTGCGCGACGCCCCGGACCACCTCCGCCGGGGCTGTCACCTCCAGGGAAACGAGTTCAACGTCACGATGAAGCCGAACTTCGCGACCGGCGGGAGCACGGCCAGGGAGCTGATCGACGACGCGCTCGTCCACGAACTGGGCCTCCTGGGGGATGCGGTCGCCGGTCGGATCGAGGAGGACCGGGAGGCGACACGGGAGTGGGCGCGTGCCGTCTACGCCGAGAGCGACCCCGAGATCCGCTCGGTGCTCGAACGGTCGGGCGGGGTCGGCGACGCCTCCCCGGAGGACGTTCCGGAGGCGGCGCGCAGCTTCTTCGAGCGGATCGACGTCGCCTACTACGAGGCCGACGCCGCCGAGGTCGGGAGCCTCGAACTGAACAAGGTGGTCGGGGTCGAGGCCGCCTTTTCCGTGCTGGACATCGACGACCCGTTCGCACTGGTCATGGGCGACTCGAAGAGCGACCTGCGGGTCATGGAGTGGGTCGCCGAGGACGGTTCAGGGATCGCCGCCGCCCCCGAACACGCCTCCGACGACGTGCTCTCGCACGTGCTCTCGGGTGACGAACTCGTCTTCGACCGCGGCGCGAGCGCGGAGGTCCTCCGGGTGGCCTACGCCCTCAACCGTCTCGCGGCGCTCGACTGATCGCCGTCTCTCCCAGCCGCCTCACCGCTCCCTCGCGGCCCCGACCGTCTCGACGAACTCCCGTGCCCGCTCGGTCAGCCCGTCCCAGTCCTCCCGCTCGACGAGCTCGTCCGAGACGAGTGCGCTCCCCGTCCCGACGGCGAGCGCGCCCGCCTCGATGTACTCCGCGGCGTTCTCGAGGTCCACGCCTCCCGTGGGGACGATCGGGATCTGTCCGAGCGGGCCGTGGATCGACCCGATGTGACCGGGACCGACCGACGACGCGGGGAAGAGTTTGACCGCGTCGGCCCCCGCCTCGTAGGCTCTGATCGCCTCCGTCGGGGTGAAGATCCCCGGCATCACCACCAGCCCGTAGCGGTTCGCCGTCTCGACCACCCCCAGATCGAGCGTCGGCGTGACGACGAACTCCGCGCCCGCGAGCGAGGCCGCCCGCGCCGTCTCGCTGTCGAGGACGGTCCCGACGCCGACCGCGGTCCCGTCCGGGAGCGTCGTCGAGAGCTCCTCGATCATCCGCATCGCACCGGGGGTCTCCGCGGTGACCTCTACAGCGGTGACACCACCCGCCGCGAGGGCACCAGCGATCTCGTTGACGGTCTCCTCGGTCACGCCCCTGAGGACGGCGACGACGCCGCCCTCGACGATCCGCTCCAGACTGGCTCCGTGGTCGGTCATACCCCGAGTCCTCCGCCGAGTGTGATAAAAACCGGCGACTCCCGGACTGCGACGGTCACGTCGGCGCGTACGACTGGTCCCGCGCGACGACGGTCTCCGGGTCGAATCGGACGAGTCTGTACCGCTCTTGCGTGTCGAAGACGCCCAGGAACCGGTCGTCCCAGCGCTCTCTCGGGCCCATGTACCGGGAGAAGACCGCGGTCGCTCGCTCCGGGTCGAACGGCTCGACGCTCGCCCGCCCGCGCATCCCGACGTGCTGGACGAGCCCTCGCTCCGCGTCGAAGTCCACCACTGCGACCGCCGTCCTCGGGTCGCGTTCGATCCGCTCCGGGTAGCTCTTCGTGACCGGATCGGCGACGATCCAGAGGTGGTGGCCGTCCCAGTCGTACCAGAGCGGCGAGACGCGCGGTCCCTCCTCGGTACCGGTCGAGAGGAAACAGAACAGCGGCCGCGCCAGGAAGGTATCGACGTCGACCCCGAGCGTGTCCTCGACGAGCTTCATACCCCTCCTCGTCCACGGCGTCGCAAAAAGTGCGAGCTTTCGAACTCTACGAAGTTTTAACTCGAATCGTACTCCTCATTTCGAAATCCCCACGTTTTAGGTGGCGACCTGCGCAGAGGGGGTATGGTACGCGACTACTCCCAGCTCCACGACCCGAACGCGGAGTACACGATGCGGAACCTCTCGTCGGTCTCCATGGACCTCACGGCCTCCCGCGGCGACCGCGACGTGACGATCACCGACGTCCAGACGACGATGGTCGACGGGAACTTCCCCTGGACACTGGTTCGGGTCTACACCGACGCGGGAGTCGTCGGCACGGGCGAGGCCTACTGGGGTGCGGGCGTGCCCGAACTGATCGAACGGATGAGACCCTTTCTCTTCGGCGAGAACCCCCTCGATATCGATCGGGTCACCGAGCATCTGGTGCAGAAGATGTCCGGCGAGGGTTCGATCGGGGGCGTCACCGTCAGCGCGATCTCCGGCATCGAGATCGCGCTCCACGACCTCGCGGGGAAGGTCCTCGACGTCCCCGCCTACCAGCTCCTCGGGGGCAAGTACCGGGACGAGATGCGCGTCTACTGCGACTGTCACACCGCCGACGAGGCCGACCCGATCGCCTGCGCCGAGGAGGCCGAACGCGTCGTCGAGGAGCTCGGCTACGACGCGCTGAAGTTCGACCTCGACGTCCCCTCGGGCCACGAGAAGGACCGGGCGAACCGCCACCTCAGAGAGCCCGAGATCGCTCACAAGACCTCGATCGTCGAGGCGGTCACCGACAGAGTCGGCTCGCGTGCGGACGTCGCCTTCGACTGTCACTGGACGTTCTCGGCGGGGAGCGCACGACGGCTCGCGAAGGCGCTCGAGGAGTACCCGATCTGGTGGCTCGAGGATCCCGTCCCGCCGGAGAACCACGACGTCCAGCGCGAGGTCACCCGCGCGACGACCACCCCGATCGCCGCCGGCGAGAACGTCTACCGGAAACACGGCCACCGCAAACTCGTCGAGGACCAGGCGGTCGACATCATCGCACCGGACATGCCGAAAGTCGGCGGGATGCGCGAGACGCGGAAGATCGCCGACCTCGCCGACACCTACTACGTCCCGGTCGCGATGCACAACGTCGCCTCCCCCGTGGGGACGGTCGCGAGCGCCCACGTCGGCGCAGCGATCCCGAACTCCCTCGCGGTGGAGTACCACTCCTACCAGCTGGGCTGGTGGGAGGACCTCGTCGAGGAGGACGTCATCGAAGAGGGCTACATCGAGATCCCCGAGGAGCCGGGGCTGGGCGTCACCCTCGACATGGACGCCGTCGAAGAGCACATGATCGAGGGCGAGGAGTTGTTCGATTGAGCGAAGCGAAATCGAGCTCGTGAGGCAGAGCCTCACGGTGTTCGACGAAGCTCACGCTTCGTCGAGCCAGTGGATCTCGGATTTGCGCTGTTGGACTGATCGAAGCCGAGCCCGTGCGGCTCCGCTTTACGGTGTTCCAGGGAGTGGACGGCGACGCTCCGGTGACGCAACGCTGAATACCGGCGAGTGAGACCTTCCTACACGGACGGGGTGTGCAGGGCGGTGACAGAGGGAGAATCGGACGATCGGGACGGAACCAACGGGACAGATCGATCTGTCGTCGGGCGCCGGCGGCTCCTTCGAACGGGAGCGAACGTCGGGCTCTGCGGCGTTCTCGTTCTCGGGGTCGGCGCGGACTACGTCACCCCCGACGGCCTCGGCGAGATCACCTACGCGATGGCGCGACCGGAGCCCGACTCGTCGGACCTCGAACCCCGCCGGAAGCCGGTTCCGGCCGACTGGCACGAGGAGATCCGAAACGCGTTCGCCGTCCAGCAGCGACTCGAGGAGCTGGAGCTCTCGCCGCTGCTCGACTCGTTCGTCGTCCCCGGGACGTTCGACGAGCCGCGGGCCTCGCTCTCTGTCTCCGCGACCGACGCGGGGGTAGAAGAACGACTGGAGAGCATCGCCGACCCCACGCCGATCGACGTGGAGGTGCTCGACGAGCTGCCCGCGGCACCCGAGGCGGCGGCCGAGAGCCCCGAGCCGTACCAGCTCTCCGAGCTCGACCCCGAGGCGATCCCCGGCGGCGTCGTCTGCGAGACCGGGGACGGGGTCGCGACGCTCGCCTCGGCGCTGTTCGAGGCCGACGGCGACTCGCGCTTCTTCGCGACCTCGAACCACCTCTACGGTGCGCTCGGGACGAAGGAGATCGACCACCGCGGCGAGCCGCTGTCGGTGCTCGCCGACGACGAGTCCTACCACGTCGGCGACGTCGAGCGGGGCTACCCGCTCGCGGACGTCGTGACCGTCGCGCCACACGACGGCTATCGCCCGTCGGCGTCGATCGAACGCGCCTCGCCGTCGCAGGTGATCGGCCAGTACACGAAGGTCGGGCTGGCCGAACTGGCGGCCAGGGAGGAGCCGCTTTCGAAACTCGGCGCGATGACCAACGAGACCAGCGGACGGATCGAGGGGATCGACGGGGTGACCTGCTTCACCGGCGAGGTCTGTCGACCCGGCCAGTTCAGGTGGGGCGACGAGGACGCGTTCACCGACGGCGACAGCGGCTCGATCGCATTCCACGCGGACGAGGACGACCCCGAGGACTCCCTGCTCGTCGCAGGGATCAACAACGCCCGGACCTGGTGGCCGGGCGCGGACTTCGTCTGGGGAACCGCCGGCTACCACCTGCTGGAGGAGTACGGCCTCCACTTCTGAGGTGAGACGACAGTCATGACCCAGGATCGTTCCCGACTTCCGGACCGACTCACCGCCGCCCTGGCACGGGTCCCGTGGCGGCTCGCGCTGATCGACGGTGCGGTCGTCCTCTTCTGGGTTCTCGGGGTGTCGGTCGTGTTTCGGGCGCTCGAGGGACCCCTGTGGCTCTACTACGTCGTCGCCTTCGGCGGGGTGGTCGTCTACTCGCTCGCCAGCCGGCGGTGAGCCCACGGCCTCTTTTACGTGCACCGACTACCCGTCCCATGATCGGCCGACGGCGCGTGCTTCGCTCGTTCGCCCTCCTCCCGTTCGCGGGCGTCGCGGGCTGTTCGCAGTACCCACGAACCCGCGTCTCCCACACCACCGTCTGGTTCGCAAACGAGACCGACCGCGAGATCAGGCTTTCCTGTACGATCGAGCGACGGGACGCGATCCCGCTCGTCCGGTCCGAGACAGCGTACGCCGACCGGCTCTCCGTCGGGACGGACGGTCCGACCCGGATCGACGACGTGGTTCGACCGAGCCGCGACTATACGATCCACCTGGCGTTCGACGATGGCACCTGGGAGGACGTCAACCACGAGTTCACGGGTCATCACGGCGTCCTCTACGCGATCCTCGGCGTGGACGGCGTCGAGTTCGACGCGGCACCGGCCGAGGGGTAGACGGACCAATGGGGACGGATTTGGGTGAGAGTTCGGAAAACCGCTATTTGACTCACGAGAGCACTCCGGGACGAGGACGCCCGGCCCGGGCGTTCCGGTGAACCCATGACACGATACAGATCGACCGGTGGACGGAGCCGACGAACGGTGCTCGCGACGCTCGGTGCGCTCGCGGTCGCACCCGGCGTGATCGCCGCGACGAACCACGACGAGAGCGACGACGACGGAGAACGGAGCGACGAGTCGACGGACGACGAAGCGGACGCGTCGGAGTCGGACGACGAGGAGGCGTCGGACGACGCTGGAGCCGCCAACGTCCGGCTCGTCCACCTCTCGCCGGACGCCCCGACGGTGGACGTCTACGTGGACGACGAGCTCCGCTTCGAGGAGGTCGAACCGTACGCGACGCAGACCGGCTACCGGGAGTTCGAACCCGGACCGTACGAGATCGCCTTCTCGCCCGCTGGCGAGGGCCGCGAGGCCGCGGTCGTCGAACGGGTCCTCTCGGTCGAGATCGGTGACACGACGCTCGCTGGGATCGGCGAGGTCTGTCGGGTCACGGATACCCCGCTGCGGATCGAGCGGTACGAGGACGACAACAGCACACCCGAATCAGGCACCGGACGGCTCCGGCTGATCCACGCCTCGCCCGACGCACCCGCGATCGACGTGACCACCGACGGTGAGACGCTGGTCTCCGGACTGGGGTTCGGCGAGGCCGACACCGTCGAGGTCGACGCCGGCGAGTACCGCCTCCGGGTCGGGCCGACGGACTGTCCCGAGGCCGATCCGGTCGCGAGCTTCGACGTCGAGGTGGCCTCGGAGAGCGTGCAGACGGCGTTCGCGGTGGGGTACGTCGATCCCGACACCGCACCCGGCGACCGGCCGTTCGGACTGGCGATCACCCAGGACGCGTAGCGCCCCTGATCCCGCTGACGTCACGACCCTCGATCCGTTCTCCCCTCTGACTGTCTCTCCCTCTCTCCCGCACGGTTTCTTCCCTGAAGGGATACGACGATCTCCCGGCGAGCGGACGCTCTCGGAGCCGTCGGCGAACGGCTCCCGATCCGCTGTCGCTCAGTCGACCGTCGAGGACGCGCCCAGCGCTGTCGGGTCGACCTTGGTCGCGACGTACGCGAGGCTCCCGAGCAGGAGGAGGACCCCGATCGGGAGCAGCCAGACGAAGACCGAGAGGAGCGCGGCGCTCGCCTGGATCCCGAGGACGAGGAAGATCACCGGCGCACAGCACGCCGTCCCGGAGACGAGCGCGGGCACCGACGCGAGCACTCCGGTACCTGCCCCGATCCCACACGACTTCGGCTGGGTGACCGCGAGGTACGAGAGCGCGAGGTTCAGCCCGACCAGCAGCGAGAGCCCGAGGCCGATCGCCAGGTTCACCGGCGAGAACAGGTATCGGGCGACGATGAGGTCGATCGTCGCGATCCCCTCGTAGGCGAACGGGCCGGGACCGGGTTCGAACATGCGCGAGAGCGGATCGTCCACCACGAGCATCGAGAGGCCGGCCTCGGGGCGGACGTTCAGGTCGCCGATCGCGAGCAGGAAACCGAGGAGGTAGACGAGGGTGACGAGCGAGAAGACGACAGCGGAGTCACGCCGCGAGAGCGCGCCGCGGCTCACCGCCGTCGTCCGCGAGAGCCACGACACACCCCGCGCGGTCGCGCCCATTCAGTCGATCACCTCGGTGTCCGGGTAAAAGGCGACCCAGGCGAACCACATCGCGTCGAACGCGTTGAGCCGCTCCAGCGGGAGGTCGTCCGCTGGGTAGGGGTCGCCGTCCACCAGATACTCCTCGCCGTCGACCTCGATCGACGCACCCTCGGGGTTCCGGTAGACGTACCCTGTATCGAGGTCCGGGCCGTAGACCGCCAGGTGGGGGACGCCGCCGACGTCGTGCTCGACCAGCCGGTCCTCCCGCAGCCGCTCTTTCTCGACCGCGAGCGCCCCGTCCTCGTCCCGAGCGCCGATGAAGACCTCCTTGTGGCCGTGGCGGTCGTCATCGTGCATCGTATCGAACATCGTCCCATCGTCCTCGTAGTAGTCCCGTTTCGGGTTGTACGAGCCGTACGGATCGCGGTCGTAGTCACGCGAGAAGCCGGTCCGCTCGGTGAGCACCGCGCCGTCGGGGTAGACGTCCCGAAACCGCTCCCACGTCGTCCAGATCACGGGGTGTTCGATCAGCGCCTCGCCCTCTCGGGGGCCGTCGATCGCCGTTCCCAGCACCTGCGGCCACCAGCTCTCGCCCGCGCGGTCGTACATGATCAGGTTACTGTTGACGAGCCTCCCGGAGACGCCGAACTCGGTCCCGCCCCGTTCGAAGCCGATCGCGGTGCCCGTCAGCGGGCAGTAGGTGACCGCCAGGTCGAGCCCTCCCACCCGATCGTTGACGATCTCGTGCCAGACGAGGATCGACTGCGGGTACGCCCGCGCCTCGCCGTCGACCGCGACCGCGAACACCGGATCGCCGTCGTCGAGCCTCCCGTCGACCTCGTCCACGGACTCGAACTCGGGGTCGTCGATCGAGGGGATGCCGTCCTGGCTCACCCCGCCAGAGAGCACGTTCTGGTTGAACGACTCGAGGTCGTGGTCGAGCGGGACGACCGCCTCGCGCGTCGGCGGCCCCTCCTCCCCGCTCTCGGTACCGCCGTCGTCCGATTCGCGATCAGCGTCGCTCCCGTCGTCAGCCGCATCGTACGGGCCCTCCGAACCGCTGCCGGTACAGCCTGCCAGTGCTGCGGTCGAGACGCCCACCGTCGCGAGCAGCGCCCGCCGTGTGAGCCTGGGCTCGTTCCGTTCGGTCATGGGTGATGGGAGGGGGTCTCGGGGGTTACGCGTATGGCGGTCGTGCGTCGCGCTTGCACACCCGACGCCGGCTCACTCCCGGCCCCGGAGCCGTTCCGCGATCGCTCGGCCGGCGGTCCGGGGATCGGCCTCCACGACCTCGATCGGGTCACCGACGCGGATCTCCCCGGGCGAACCCACGTCCGCACAGATCCCACCCCGGCCGCGCAGTGCCCGCGCGAGCCCCTTCTCCTCGGCGACGCGCTCGACGTGCGCGCAGGGCGGCCGCCGCCGCGTCCCGCGTACCTGGGCATCACCCACCGAGACCGCCGCGCCGAGCAGGCCTTCGAGGTCGACGCCCCGCGTGACGACGTTCCGCCGGTGTTGCCCACCACCGAGGTCGATCCCGGCCTCCTCGCGGATCGCTTCTACGTCCTCGGCTTCTATCAGCGTCACCTCGCAGACGTCGAACGGCGCGTAGTGGCCCGTTCCACGCTGGTAGCGGTCGCCCGAAAGCCCACCCGAAACCGCCTCGACCGACTCGACGCGCTCCATCGGTGCCGACCCCTCGCTCGCGACGAACAGCGACTCGACGGTCCCGGTCATGGCGGGTGTAGCCGCCCGAGGGCGATAGCCGTTTTCCGCCCGTCGGAGTTTTGCCCCGGTCCCGAGTGGTCGGGGTATGGGAGAACGCGAGGCGATCGAGCGCTCGGACGAACCGGTGACGGTCGACCGGCTGAGGAGTGATCTCCGCACGCTCGCCCTCGAACCCGGGGACACGGTCCTCGTCCACTGCTCGCTCTCGGCGCTCGGCTGGGTTTCGGGTGGTGCGCCCGCGGTCGTCGATTCGTTGCAGGAAGTGCTCACCGAGGTGGGGACGCTCGCGATGCCGACGCACTCGACGCAGCTCTCGGATCCCGCTCGCTGGGAGAACCCACCCGTTCCCGACTTCTGGATCGAGCGGATCCGTGAGACGGCACCGCCGTTTCGGGCACCTGTCACCCCCACGCGAACGATGGGCGCGGTCGCGGAGTGTTTTCGTGGGTATCCCGAAGTCGTCCGAAGCGACCACCCGACGCACTCGGTCGCGGTGTGGGGGAGCGAGAGCGAACGCGTCGTCTCCGAGCACCCGCTCGACCGGCCCCACGGCGAGGACTCCCCGCTCGCCACGCTCTCCGACCTCGATTCGAAGGTCCTTCGTCTCGGCGTGACGGCGAACACGTCGCTGCACCTCGCGGAGAACCGGGCGGCGAACGCCCGCTACGGGGAGAACGGCGCGCCGGTTCTGGTGGACGGCGAACGCGAGTGGGCGACGTTCGAGGAGATCGAGAGCGAGGACGATTTTCGGGCGCTAGAAACCGACTTCGAGCGGGAGCGACCGGGAGCGGTTCGCCGTGGACCGGTCGGTGAGGCCGAGGCGACGCTCTGCGAGATGCGTCCACTCGTCGAGTTCGGTGCCGAGTGGTTCGAGGAGAACCGCGATTAGTCGTCCGCG
>SKWB01000219.1 GCA_007129135.1 Halococcaceae archaeon
AGGAGGTGGACTGTGAGAATTGAAGAAGCGGTTAGGACCAAAACCCCTACTTCACACCCTCGTTGATTTTTTCCGCTGTTTTGTAAGCGTCATAGATACCATAGATCCAGACGAGTGGAAAAGTAAGAAATCCAATAACGACGAGCATCAGTCCGATGTTGATTATCTGCACAATGATAAATAGAACCCCTTTTCCTATTTCTCCATTATAAATCTGACCGAGACCCGTGAACAGAAATGAAGCTATAGCAGCTAGGCCAGGATTCTTTTCATTCGCCGAAGATGTGGATTCAGGTTCAAGTTGACGAACGCCACAATGAGGACAGATTTCAGCTTGCTGTTTAATTATCTCTCCGCAGCTTGAACAGAATTTTTCATCTGCGCCCTTTTGTGAATGTGTTCGTTCGATTCGTTGTCTCGGCTCTTCTTTTTCTTCATGCTGGTCTCTTATGTTAGAGGATTGGTCCTCAACAGAGGGCGACTCAACAGTATCATTGACACGCTTTTCATCACCTCCCTCGGTTTTATTGGATTCAATAACTTCCTCGTCATCAGTTTCTTCGTTAGTGTCGTCCTGAGACTCCCCAGCCATGTTCGGTACTAATAGTACACTATCATGAATGTATCTATTCTCATACAATCTAATGTTGTTAACTAATATTTGACTCTTCGACAAGATCCGTTTCAAAGATAGGGAATTTGATCTGTCGCATTTTATGGGTCAGAACATATTGGCAAATTTTCTCGCCGCTCGCGAGCGTGCTCGCGGCGATAGAGTAGCCCCGACCGGATTCGAACCGCGGTCGTTCCGCTCGCCCGCGCTCGCTCCACTCCCTGATTCGAATCCGCTCTCGTCACGGTTTCGTGGCTCGCGACCGTGCTCGTCACGAAAACCGATAGCCCCGACCGGATTCGAACCGGTGTCAACGGCTCCAAAGGCCGTTATGATTGGCCGCTACACCACGGGGCTCCGGCGGACCGACCCGCCTCACACCGAACTCAACGGACCGGCCGACTTAAACCTCTCCGTTACCCGCGATCGGATCGGCGAGCGGTCGAACAGCTACCCAGTGATCCGACCCTCACACGGGAGGTGGCTCCCGCCATAGGGTTAAGACCCCTGCCGGTGGGAGTACCACCATGCGAGCCGCCGTCTTCACCGAGTTCGGCGAACCGCTCGACGTCCGCGAGATCGACGCGCCGGAGCCCGACCCGGACGGTGTGATCGTGGGGGTCGAAGCCTGCGGGATCTGTCGCTCGGACTGGCACGCCTGGATCGGCGACTGGGCCTGGCGTGGCGTCGACTTCGAGGAGGGCCACGTCTTCGGTCACGAGCCGGCCGGGACGGTCCTCGCGGTGGGCGACGAGGTCGAAACGGTTCGAGAGGGTGACCACGTCGCGGTCCCGTTCAACCTCGGGGACGGCACCTGCCAGCTCTGTCGGAACGGCCGCTCGAACGTCTGTGAGAACCGTCAGGGCCTCGGCTTCGTCGAGACCGCACAGGGCGCGTGGGCCGAGGAGCTCCACGTCCCCGCGGCCGACCACAACGCCGTACACCTCCCCGAGGGCGTCTCCTCGGTCGAGATGGCCGGGCTCGGCTGTCGGTTCATGACCGCCTTCCACGCGCTCGCCCACCGCGCGGACCTCGGCGCGGGTGACTGGCTCGCCGTCCACGGCTGCGGGGGGATCGGGCTCTCGGCGGTCCACATCGGCGACGCGCTCGGGGCGAACGTGATCGCCGTCGACCTGACCGAGGAGAAACTCGACCTCGCGGAGGAGCTCGGCGCCGTCGAACGCGTGAACGCCGCCGACGCCGAGGACGTCCCCCGAGAGATACGGGCGATCACCGACCGTGGCGCCGACGTCTCGGTCGACGCGCTCGGCATCGCCGAGACCTGCCGGAACTCGGTCCGCTGTCTGGCGACGACCGGCCAGCACGTCCAGATCGGGATGACGACCGAGCGCGAGGAGGGCGAAATCTCCCTCCCGGTCGACGAGATGGTGCTCAACGAGATCGAGTTCGTCGGCTCGCTCGGGATGCAGCCCCCACGCTACGACGAGATCTTCCGGATGGTCGAGACGGGGAAGCTCGACCCCTCGCTCGTGGTCTCCGAGCGGGTCGGACTCGACGGGATCACCGGGAAACTCGAGGCGATGACCGGGTTCGAGACGATCGGCATCCCCGTCGTCGATCGGTTCTGAGCCGTGCGTCGAGCCCACCGGACCGACGCGGGTCTCGCGCTCTGCGTGCTCTGCGGGTCGCTGCTCGTGCTCCGTCGGGTGGGGCTTCGGATCTCGCTCCCGGGTGCGCTCGGCGGGGCGCTCGGCACCCTCGCCTTCGAGTACGTCGCCTCGCGCCACCAGGAGCGGATCAGGAGGTGGTGGACGCGGCCGGACGTCAGGGCGCTCACCGTGACGGGGACGCTCGCGCTCGTCGTCGGCTCGGCCCGGGGCCGTTCCGGGACGCTCCTCTCGGCGATCTGTGGTGCACTGCTCTGTTACCTCGTCCTGCTGGCCGGCGTCGCGACCGGCAGGCTGTCCCACCCGACCGAGTGGTGAGGACCGAGGTCAGTCCGCCAGCTCCTCGATCTCGAGGTCGATCAGCGCACAGACGTCGGCCTCGGGGTCGAAACAGTCCGGGCACTGGGGCTCGCGTTCGATGATCGTATCGAGGCGTTCGGCGACCGTCTCGTCGATCACCGCCTCGAGTTCGCGGGCCTCGGCGCGGAACTCCTCGACCTCGAGGACGTTCGCGAGGAACCGCTCGATGATGCAGTAGGTCTGGAGTCCCTCGCGTGCGCGGACGATCCCCTCGTCGGTCAGCGAGACCCCCTTGTACTTCTCGTGGTCGACGAGTTCGCGCTCCTGGAGCTTTCCGATCATCTCGTTCGCGCTCGCGGGGCTCACGTCGAGGCTGTCGGCCAGCGCGCCCGTCGCCGCCGGGCCGTTCTCGACCCGCTGGATCAGGTAGATCGCCTTGAGGTACTGATCGGCCGTGTTCACGGCGACCACCTCGCGTGGTCGCTGTGAGCAGCGAACGGCTCTGCTCCGAGTGATCCGGGCCACCCCTGGGACGGGTCGCTCTCGTCCGACGCCTCCTCGCTCGTCGTCATTCTCGTTCCTCCATGATATCTGCGACCTCCTGTGCGCCCTCTCTCTCCTCCTCGCGGATGTCGCGGAGCACGGAGAGCAGCCGGTCGCGGTCCACGCTGAACTGCGCGTCGCTCTCCTCGATCGCGGTGATCAGGTCGTCGTAGAACTTGTACGCCGTCTCCTCGCCGTGGAGCTGGTCGTAGAGGATACCGTCGAAGTCCTCGGGTTTCGTCTGCCCGTAGTGACCGCGAACGAGGGTCTCTATCTCCTCGAACGCGACGCTCTCAGCGTCGAGGGCGTCTATCAGTCGCTCCAGACGAGCCCGGTGTTCGGCGGACTCCTCGGCGGCGTGGTCGAGTAGCTCCACGATCCGCTCGTCGAGTGCCTCGCGCTCTTCGTCCGACAGCGATCGGTAGTGGTAGGCGGCGCGTGCCTCGACGACCTCTTCGAGGACGACCCCGATCTGGAGCAGGCGGACGAGCTGCTGGTCCGACGTGACGGTCGTCCCGACGCTCATACGCGCTCACTCGGGGCCGAACCGTGAAAACGTTGTGTCCGTCCGATACGCCGAGAGCCGTTCATGGCCGGCTATCGGAGCCGGCTGACGATACGTGCTTCGAGGTCCTCTCGCAGTTCGTCGACCTCGATCTCCTCGAGGACCGGCACGAAGAAGCCCTCGACGAGCGTGTTCCGTGCCTCGAGTTCGCCGATCCCGCGCGAGGTCATGTAGAAGAGGTCCTCGCGGTCGATCTGGCCCACGGTCGCCGAGTGGCTCGCCTCGGTCTCGTGGTTGTTGATGATCAGCTTCGGGGAGGCGTCGGCCTCGCTCTCGTCGGAGAGCATCAGCGTGTTCTCGCGCTGGTAGGAGCTCGTGTTCCAGGCCTCCTTCCCGACGTGCTGGACGCCCTCGTAGACCGAGCGCGCCGCGTCGTCGAGCACGCCACGGGTCACGAGGTCGGCGACGGTGTGTTCCGCGCGGTGCCAGACCCGGGCGTCGACGTCCAGGTGCTGGTCGTTGTGGCCGTAGAACGCCCCGATGATCCGTG
>SKWB01000231.1 GCA_007129135.1 Halococcaceae archaeon
CCCCGTCACGCACGGCGAACTCCCCGCCGACGATGACGTGATCGATCCCCCGCGGGAACTGCCGTGGCTCGTCGTAGCTCGCGGGACTGCCGACCGTCCCCGGATCGAAGACGACGAGATCGGCGTCCATGCCCTCCCTCACGAGCCCCTTCCGCTCGAAGCCCATCGCCCTGGCGGGGAGCGACGTCATCTTCCTCACCGCCTCCGGCAGCGAGAGGACCTTCTCCTCGCGGACGTAGGTGCCGAGCAGCCTGGGGTAGGCGCCGTAGGTCCGCGGGTGCGGTTTCCCGCCGAGCAGTCCGTCGTCGATCCCCCTCGCCCTCGCGGCCTCGATCAGCGCGTTCGACCGACCCGCCAGGCCGTGCTGGGCGGCTCCCGCGAGCTCGTAGTGGTCGACGTGAACCGGGACCGACGCCCGCTCGCCCACCCGGAAGAGCTCGGAGAGTGCCGTCCAGATCCCGCGTGACTCGCTTCGGACGTGTGCCCGAAACGGTCTGCCGTAGGGGGCGAGTTCTCCCGCGAGCGCGACGAGTTCGTCCTCCCGCTGTTCGCGCTCGCGGCCGTCTCGCTCCCGTTCGGCGCGATCTTCAAGACCGGGGCGGGGGCGTCGCGTCGCGACGGGACGGCGGTCGCGATCGTCGTCGCCGCGGGCAACGGGGCCGCGATCGTCCTCCCGGCACTGACCGGCTGGCTCCGTGACCTCACCGGTGGGTACGACGGCGCGTTCGTGCTGCTCGCGCTCGTGAACGCCGTCGCGGCCTGCGCGGGGATCGCGATCGCCCGCCGCACGTAGGTCCGAACTCCGCCTCGGTCCCGATCGGAGCGCCTGCCTCGGTCCGTGGGTTTTAGACGGGCTGTCGTGATCACTCGGTATGTCTCAGTCATCGGCCGATCACCGGATCGGGGTCGACGTCGGCGGCACGTTCACCGACGTCGTGACGGTCTCGGACGGCTCGATCCACGTGAGGAAGACGCCATCGACGCCCGACTCGCCCGACGAGGGCGTCGTCGATGGCCTGGAGCGGACCCGCGAGGAGGTCGGACTAAGCTACGGGGACGTCGAGTTCTTCTCCCACGGGACGACCGTCGCGACGAACGCCGTCCTCGAACGCGAGTGGGCGCCGACCGCGCTGGTCGCGACCGAGGGCTTTCGCGACGTCCTCGAGATCGGTCGACAGGCACGACCCGACATCTACGACTTCGACGTGACGAAACCGACGCCGATCGTGGAGCGGGACCTGCGCTACGAGGTGACCGAACGCCTCGACGAACGCGGCCGCGTGGAGATCCCACTGGACGAGGGGAGCGTTCGGGCGGTCGCAGAGCGCCTGCGCGAGCGAGGGATCGAGAGCGTCGCGATCTCGCTGCTGTTCGCCTTCGAGAACCCGGACCACGAACGCCGGGTCGAGGAGCTCCTCGGGGAGAGCGGCCTCGACCTGTCGTACTCGCTGTCGAGCGAGGTGCTCCCGGAGATCAGGGAGTACGAGCGGACGCTCGCGACCGCGCTCAACGCGGCGCTGAAGCCGGTGATGGACGGCTACATCGGCCGGCTGGAGTCGGCGATCGAGGATCGGGGCATCCCCGCCTCGCTCCGGATCATGCAGTCGAACGGGGGGATCATCGGCGCCGACCGGGCCCGACAACGGCCGATCAACACGCTGCTCTCCGGCCCGGCGGCAGGGGTGCAGGGGGCGGCACACGTCGCTGGGCTCGGTGGCGTGGAGGACGTCCTCACGATGGACATGGGCGGGACCTCCTGTGACGTCTCGCTCGTTCGTGGGGGGGAGCCGGTGGTCTCGACGGAGGTCGAGGTCGGCGACTACCCCGTGGGGGTACCGATGGTCTCGGTGCATACGATCGGCGCGGGCGGTGGTTCGATCGCGTGGATCGACGCCGGCGACGCCCTCCGGGTCGGCCCGCGATCCGCCGGTGCCGTTCCGGGTCCCGTCTGCTACGGACGGAGTGGCGAGGAGCCGACCGTGACCGACGCACAGCTGCTGTTGGGGCGGCTCGACCCCGACGCCTTCCTCTCGGAGGACCTCGAGGCGGACACCGACGCGGTCGAGCGCGCCGTCCGCGAGCGGATCGCCGATCCCCTGGGGATGTCGGTTCGGGACGCGGCCCAGGGGATCCTCGACGTGGCGAACGCGAACATGGAGCGAGCGCTCCGCGTCGTGAGCGTCGAGCGCGGGCACGACCCGCGGGAGTTCGGCCTCGTCGCGTTCGGCGGCGCCGGACCGCTTCACGCCGCCTCGCTCGCGGCCGACCTCGAGGTCCCGACGGTGCTGGTCCCCCGGACGGCGGGTGTGCTCTCGGCGCTCGGGCTGTTGATCACCGACCTCGTCCACGACTTCAGCACCTCGATGGTCCGCCCGATCGAGGAGGTCTCCGGCGAGGATCTGGAGCCCGTGTTCGAGCGGTTCGGAGCCGAGGCGGCCGATCGGCTGGCCGACGAGGGGATCGGAGCGGACCGGATCGAGATCGAACGGGCGCTCGACCTCAGGTACCGGGGACAGTCGTTCGAGATCACGACGCCGGTCCCCGGCGACCTCACGGAGGCGGCGGTGGAGGAGGCAGCCCGTCGGTTCCACGACCGCCACGAGGAGCGCTACGGTCACGCCTCGCCCGGCGAACCTATCGAGATCGTGACGGTTCGGCTCCGCGCCCGTGGGTTGGTCGAGACGCCGACGCTCACCGCGGCCGCAGGCGAGGGCGATCCCGACGACGCGATCCGAACGGATCGAACGGTCGTGTTCGACGGCGAGCCACGCGATGCGCTCGTCTACGATCGAGCACGGCTCCCGGTCGCTTCGACGGTCGAGGGGCCGGCGATCGTGGAGGGGACCGAGAGCACCGTCGTGATCCGGCCGGAGCAGTCCGCGACCGTCGACGAGTACGGGACGATCGCCGTGGAGGTGGGTCGATGACCGGTCCCGAGCGATCGACTCCGGGGACCGGGATCGACGCGGTCACCCTCGAGGTGATCAGGAACGCCTGTGCCGCGATATCGGAGGAGATGAACGCGAACCTGATCCGGACGGGCTACTCGCCGAACATCAAAGAGCGCCGGGACTGCTCCTGTGCGGTGTTCGATGGCGAGGGGAAGATGATCAGCCAGGCGGAGAACATGCCCGTCCACCTCGGCGCGATGCCCTTCTCGGTCGAGGCCGCCCTCGAACGCTACCCACCGGAGACGCTCTCCCCGGGCGATGCGGTGCTGCTCAACGACCCGTTTCGAGGTGGCGCACACCTCCCGGACCTCACGCTCGTGACGCCCGTCTTCTCCGAGGGAGAGATCGTCGCGCTGGCCGCCAATCGCGCACACCACGCCGACGTCGGCGGCTCGACCGCCGGGAGCGTCGCGGCGGACTCGACGGAGATCTACCAGGAGGGGATCAGGATCCCCCCGGTCAAACTCTACCGCGAGGGCGAGGTCGCGACGGACGTGATGGAGATCCTCCTCGCCAACGTCAGGACGCCGGACGAGCGCCGCGGCGACCTCCGCGCCCAGCAGGCGGCGAACGAGACCGGCCGCGGTCGTCTCGAGGGGCTCGCCGAGACGTACGGTCCGGAGGGGTTCGCCGAGGCGATCACCGAGATCCAGGAGTACGCCGAGCGGCGGATGCGCGCCGAGATCGACCGGCTCCCCGACGGCGTCTACGAGTTCGCGGACGTGCTCGACGACGACGGCCAGGGCAACGAGGAGATCGGAATCGAGGCGGCAGTGACGGTCGACGGGGACTCGGTCGAGGTGGACTTCGAGGGGACCGCCGAACAGACGGAGGGTGCGGTGAACGCCGTCTTCGCCGTCACCGCCTCGGCGACCTACTACGCCGTCCGCTGTGTGACCGACCCCGACATCCCGCCGAACGACGGTGCCTACAGACCGATCACGATCGACGCACCGAAGGGGACGGTAGTGAACGCCTCGCCGCCGGCGGCCGTCGTCGGTGGGAACCTGGAGGTCTCCCAGCGGGTGACGGACGTGATCCTCGGCGCGCTCGCCGAGGCCGCCCCCGAGCGGGCGATCGGGGCGTGTCAGGGGACGATGAACAACGTCACGTTCGGGGGGACCGATCCACGGACCGGGGCACCGTACGCGTTCTACGAGACCCAGGGTGGCGGGTTCGGCGGGC
>SKWB01000112.1 GCA_007129135.1 Halococcaceae archaeon
ACGCGGAGACGGGCGAGGAGGAGTGGTCAAGAGAGCTGTTCGGTCGGATCAACGACGGCATCGCCGTCTGGATGGCCTCCGCCGCGGTCGTCACGACCGAGGCCGGGAGGGTCTACGGCGTCTCGGACGCGGGAGCCGGCGTCTTCGAGCACGCACTTCCGGCACGAACCGAAGCCGCGCCGACCGTCGGGAAGGAGTACGTCTACGTCGGCGCGATGGACGGCTCGGTGTACGCGATCGACCCGAGCGGCACCGGCGACGGGTTCCGAGCGTGGTCGACCTCGGTGGGCGGCTTCGGCGGTCGTGACGGCCTCGCGTACGACCGCGAGCGCGTCTACGCCGCGGCCGGACGCGATCTCGTGGCGCTCGACGCCGAGTCAGGTGCCGAGAGCTGGTCGACCTCGCTCGGCGAGTCCGCCAGAACCGCCCCGCTCGTGGCCGGCGACACGGTGTTCGTCGGCGGCGAGTCGCTGTTCGCGTTCGACCGAACGGGAGGGACCGGTATCGGACCGCTCCGCTTCGGTACGGAACGCTTCTCCGAGACCTACGGCGAGAGCGTCGGTCGCGGTCCGGTGCTCAACGACGGCGTGCTCTACACCTACGCGTTCACCGACGGGAACACGCAGTCGCTGCTCGCGCTCGAACCGGCCTGACGGCAGAAGGCTCACTCCGGCGCACCTTCCAGGATCGCCACGCCCGAGGACGCGCCGATCCGTTCGGCCCCGGCCTCGATCATCGCCACCGCCTCCTCGTAGCTCCCGATCCCCCCGCTCGCTTTGACGGGTAAGTACTCCGCGAGCAGCGAGACCGCCTCCCTCGTCGCCCCCCCGGAGGCGAAACCGGTCGAGGTCTTGAGCATCGCCGCGTCGGCCTCGACGACGGCCTCGGCCGCCCGCCGGACCTCTTTTTCCCCGAGTTCGCTCGTCTCGACGATCACCTTCACGGGGATCGGCACCGCCGCGACGAGTTCGGCGAGCCCCTCGCTCACCCGGTCGTCCTCGCCCGCGCGGAGCAGACCCCGGTTGAGCACCACGTCGAGTTCGTCCGCCCCGTCGCGCCACGCCTCGACGCCCTCGACCCGTTTCGCCTCCGCCCCGTTCTGGCCGTGGGGGAAGCCGATCACCGTCGCGAGCGTCACGTCGGGTGCGTGGTCGGCGGCCTCGGCGACGTAGCACGGCGGGATACAGGCGTTCGTACCGTACTCGGCGGCCTCGTCGACCACGGAGAGCGCGTCGTCGGGCGTCGTCTCGGGCCCGAGGACGGTGTGATCGATCATCGGAGCCAGCGTCTCGCGATCCATGCACGTGCGATGCGAGGGCGTGAGAAAAACCCACGGGGTCAGTCCGCTGGCGCACCGCCACCGGAACGCTCATTGCACGCGAACGACCCGCTCCGATATGGTGCTGCCAGAGGGCTTCGCGCTTCCGCCGCCCGCCTACCTCCTCCCGCTCGCGCTCGCGACCCTCCTCGTCTGCGGGGCGCTCTACGCACGCAGACCGCCCGTCGGCGAACTCACCGTCCTCTCGTTCGCCCCGTGGATGGCCGCCGGCGCGGGCCTCCACGTCCTCTACGTCACCGAAAACGCGCCGCCCGCGCTGGCCCCGCTGCTCGGCACGCCCGCGGTCTACGTCAGCACGTTCGTCCTCGCGGGGGCGGTCTGGCTGGTCGGAGCCGAGGTCGGATCGGGTCGCGGGGCCTCCGACCGGGTGCTGGGAGCGGCCGGCCTGCTCGCGGCGCTCCTCGCCGTCCTCTGGGTCCTCGGTGCGGGTCTCGGGGGTCTCGACCCGTTCTGGCCCGCCGTCGCCGCCGCCGGTTCGGTCGCGCTCACCGCGGCGACCTGGGCCGGCGTCCGTCGTGGGCTCCCCGCGGTCGCGGAGGCGACCGGCCTCGTCGGCCTCCTGGTGGTGTTCGGACACCTCCTCGACGGCGTCTCGACGGCGGTCGGCGTCGATCTCCTGGGTGCTGGGGAGCGCTCGCCGATCCCGCTCGCGATCATGGAGTTCGCGGCGGGGCTCACCCCCGCCCTCGGCGGTGGCTGGCTGTTCGTGATCGTGAAGCTCGCAGTCGCGGTCGGCTTCGTCTGGCTGTTCGCCGACTTCGTCGAGGAGACCCCGGCGGAAGGCTTTCTCCTGCTGGGATTCGTCGCCGCCGTCGGCCTCGGACCCGGCGTCCACAACCTCTTGCTGTTCACGCTCGGCGGGTAACGGACCGGTTTTGGGCTCTCGAACCTACCGGTCGGTATGGGATCGACGACACTCGTTCGTGGTGCGCTCTCGGGACTGCTCGCCGCGGTCGTGATGAACCTCCCCATGCTCGCGCAGCGCGACGGGTACCTCCCGGCGTACGTCGCCGCCGGGGCGACGAGCGGCCGCGATCCGACCCGGGTACCGACTCGCGACGCCGCGATCGCCCACCACGTCGCCGGCGCGCTCGCTGGCGTGCTGTCCGTCCTGCTCGCCCGACCGGTCGCGAAGCTCGCGGGAGAGCGGATCGGAGGGGCGGTCGCGGTCGTGGGCGTCGTCGCCTTCGTCGACGCGTTCTTCTCGCGGATCGTCTTCTCGCTCCGGGGCGGGGAGATCGTCGCGGACGACGACCGGGCGAGAGGCGTCCGCGATGGGTGGCGTCGTTCGACGCTCGTCTACGGCCTCGTCCTCTGGCTGGCCCGGCCGTGATGGGGCCTCGACCGCCGACTCAAATCTCGCTCTCGCCTCGTCTCGCGTAGGAGCTCGGGTTCACCGACGGACCGAAGATCACGAGCAGCGTGAGCTCCTCGGTGATCTCGACGAAGTCGTGCTCGGTCGCCGGTTCGACGTGGATCAGCTCGCCCGCCTCGACCGGGACCGTCGAGTCCTCCACCCGGAGCGTACCCGATCCGGAGACGACGTAGTAGATCTCGTCCTCGGCGTGTCGGAGGGTGGGTGGACTCTCCTCGGGCGGATACCTGGCGAGTTCCAGCGTCACCGGGCCCGTATCGAGTACCTCTCGGTGGGCGAGTTCGCCGGGTTCGAGCCCGTCGAGCAGTTCCGTGAGCGAGACGCTCTGGATCATACGCGAGCGGTCGGGACTCCAGGCTCCTAACGCTTCGACTGTCGGCGAAACCCGCGACGGTCTCGCCGGAGAGCGCGGGTACCGACCCGTTTTTGCCCCGACCGGCCGAAGCGCGCCCATGGCGAAACAGCCACACCTGCTCGTCGAACCGGGCGACCTCCACGAGATCGCGCTGCTCCCGGGCGATCCGGGACGCGTCGACCGGATCGCCGGCCGCTGCGGTGGCTCGGAGCTCGTCGCCGAGAACCGGGAGTACCGCGTCGTGAACGCCAGCTACGAGGGGGCCGATCTGACGGTCTGTTCGACGGGGATCGGCTGTCCCTCCGCAGCGATCGCGATCGAGGAGCTAGAGCGGGTCGGTGTGGAGACCGTCATCCGGGTGGGGACCACGGGAGCGCTGCAGGCGGGGATCGAGATCGGCGACATGATCGTCGCGACCGGCGCGGCGAAGGAGGAGGGCACCACCAGGCGCTTCGAGTCGGTCTCCTACCCGGCGGTGCCCGACTACCGGACGCTCTCGGCGCTGGTCGACGCCGCCGAGGAGCGGGGCGAGGAGGTCCACGTCGGGCCGATCGCCTCGGACGACGCCTTCTACGTCGAGACCGACGAGTACGTCGCCGACTGGGAGCGCGCGGGGATCCTCTCGGTGGAGATGGAGGCCGCAGCGGTCTTCTCGCTCGCTCGCCGGAAGGGGATGGCCGCGGGCGCGATCTGTACGGTCGACGGGAACCTGGTCGAGGGGACTCAGAAGGGCGAGACCGAGGACGAGGAACTGCCGGAGAGGGCGAAGGACAACGTCGAGCGCGCGATCGACATCTCGCTCGACGCGGTGGCGGCGCTCTCTTAGAGCACCGTGAGTGCGACGAGAAGGATCGAGGCCACGATCAGGACGGTGAGGGCGACGAGTCCCACCCACAGCCAGTCGCGCCCTTCCTCGCCGTCGCCGTGATACGGCGAGAGGACGGTGTGGCCACAGGAGCGACAGTTCTTCGGGTTCCGTCGGTGGACCTTCCCACACGCATCGCACTGCCACTTCGACATACTCGCCCCTCGCGGTCGAGGGGCGTAGCCGTTACGACCGTATCCGCGCCCCCTCGTTCCGCGCGCGAACGACCGCGACCGAGCCCTCGACACCCGCCGCCTCGAGCGCGCGTTCGCCGGCCTCTACCGCCGCCTCCGCACGCTCGTCGTCGGTGACGCCGTAGACGCAGGGACCCCACGAGGACTGGCCGGCTCCCTCGACGGCGGAGGAGGTGTCGAGCGATCGGACGATCTCCCCGACCGGCGGTCGGTAGACCCCGCCCTGTTCGTCGGCGTACCACGCACCGTTCAACCGACCGACCACGGCGACCGCCCGCCCGAACGTCCGGAGGTCGCCCTCCGCGACCGACGGGAGCAGTCTGCGGGTGAGGATCTCGGCTATCTCGTCGCCGATCCCCGGACTCGCCCGCTCGACGACCGAGCGCATGCTCTCGTCCTCGCTCGCACCGTGTTCACCACGTCCCTCGGGGATCACGAGCAGAAACCGCCAGTCGCCCGGAACCGCGTGGCGGGCGAGGAGCGCGGGAACCCGCCAGTCGTCCTCGTCGGGTGGGCTGGAGGTGAACCGTGTCGTCGGGTGGCCGACGTCGGTCACGAAGCCGCCGGACTCGAACGTCGAGACGCCGACACCGCTTCGGCCCCCCCGACCGAGGACCGGCGCGGCCGGGCGAACCGCTCCCTCCCGATCGTAGGCCGCCGCGACCGCCGCGTAGATCGCGAGCGCGAGCTGCGTCCCACTCCCCAGGCCGACGTGTCGCGGGAGGTGCTCTTCGACCGAGACCGAGACGCCCGAGAGGTCGAGCGCGCGGAGGCTCCGTCGGGCGTAGCGCTCGGCGAGCGGATCGGGCGCGGAGAGCGTCTCCGCGCGTTCGGCGGAGACCGTGAGCGAGGGTCGAGAGAGGGCGACGCCGATCCCGCCGTAGAGCCGTTCGTGGGCGAGCGAGAGGTTCTGGAAACCGAAGTGGAGGCGAGCGCCGACGCTGACCCGGGCCATGTGTGGTGATCGTTCCCCCCGCGAAAGCCGGTTTCGACGGCGGCAATCAGACCGATCGGGCGCGGTCGACCGCCTCGCCGACCGCCGGGTCGTCGGCCTCGGTGAGCGGCGGGCGGACCTCGGTGGACTCGATGATCCCGCGGTGGCCGAGCGCAGCCTTCGTCCCGGGGGCGAAGCCGTGGGGGGCCACCGCGGAGAACAGCCCCGCGATCGCCTCGTGGAGTTCGTCGCCGCGCTCGCCGCTCGGGTCGGAGACCGCCTCGGAGAGCGTTTCGGGCACGGCGTTCGAGAGGGCGTTGATCCCGCCGTCGACACCCATCCGGAGCGCCGGAACCAGCAGCGAGTCGTAGCCCTGCGTGACGAGGAACCCCTCGTTCGTCGCGCGAACGACCGAGAGGAGGTACTCCAGATCACCCGAGGAGTCCTTGATCCCGACGACGCTCTCGTGGGCAGCGAGCGAGGAGACGGTCTCGGGCTCGATCCGCGTCCCGACACACTGCGGGATGTTGTAGAGGACGAGCGGGATCGGCGCGTCGTCGGCGACCGATCCGAAGAACCGCTCGTTACCCTCGGGCCCGCTCGCCGTGTGGAAGTACGGCGCGGTGACGAGCGCGGCGTCCGCTCCCGCCCCCGCCGCGTCGGCGACGAGTCGGGTCGTCTCCTCCACGCTCGGCGACGCGGCCCCCGCGATCACGGGCACCGACGAGCCATCTACGGTACGCTCGATCACGTGTGTGCGCTCTTCGCGCGTGAGGCTCGCGAACTCGCCCGTCGTCCCACACGGGACGAGCCCGTCGATCCCGCCCGAGAGGAGGTGGTCGATCAGCGCGGAGAGCGCCTCGTCGTCGATCTCGGTCCCCGAGAAGGGGGTGACCATCGGACAGCTGATGCCGGTCAGTGCGTCGGTGAGGGTCATACCGGGCGTACGCGGCCCCGGATATAGTTTCCCCCGTTACGGCCGTCATCGGTCGGATCGCCACCGTTAAGCGGGTGAGGCGGATCGGGATGGGTATGAGTGACACGCGAAAGGACGAGCGGCTCCGAAGCCGCGAGGTCACCGAGGGACCGGAACGCGCCCCCCACCGCTCGATGTTCAGGGCGATGGGCTTCGACGACGAGGACCTCGCCTCGCCGATGGTCGGCGTGGCGAACCCCGCCGCCGACATCACCCCCTGTAACGTCCACCTCGACGAGGTCGCGGAGGCGGCGATCGAGGGCGTCGACGGCTCCGGAGGGATGCCGATCGAGTTCGGGACGGTCGTGATCAGCGACGCCATCTCGATGGGTACCGAGGGGATGAAGGCGTCGTTGATCTCGCGCGAGGTGATCGCCGATTCGGTCGAACTCGTCGCCTTCGGTGAGCGCCTCGACGCGCTCGTCACCGTCGCCGGCTGTGACAAGAACCTCCCGGGGATGATGATGGCCTCGATCCGCACGGACCTCCCCTCGGTCTTCCTCTACGGCGGCTCGATCATGCCGGGCGAGCACGAGGGCCGGGACGTCACCATCCAGAACGTCTTCGAGGGGGTCGGGGCGTACTCGCAGGGCGAGATGAGCGAGGAGGAGCTGGACGAGCTCGAGCGGAACGCCTGCCCCGGGGCGGGCTCCTGTGGCGGGATGTTCACCGCGAACACGATGGCATCCATCTCCGAGGCGATCGGTCTCGCCCCGCTCGGGAGCGCCTCCCCGCCCGCCGAGGACGACTCGCGATACCAGGTAGCTCGCGAGGCGGGCGAACTCGTCCTCGACTGCGTCGAGGCGGACAGGAAACCCTCCGACATCGTCTCGAAGGAGAGCTTCGAGAACGCGATCGCGATCCAGGTCGCGCTGGGTGGTTCGACCAACGGCGTGCTCCACCTGCTCGCGATGGCCGCCGAGGCGGGTGTCGACCTCGAGATCGACGAGTTCGACGAGATCTCGAAGCGGACCCCGAAGATCGCGAACCTCCAGCCGGGTGGCTCGAAGGTGATGACCGACCTCCACGAACAGGGCGGGGTGCCGGTCGTTATCCGGCGGCTGCTCGATGCGGGGCTGTTCCACGGCGACGCGATGACCGTCACTGGCCGGACGATCGAGGAGGAACTGGAGGAGCTCGACCTGCCTGCGGACGAGGAGATCGACCCCGAACTGGTCAGACCCGTCTCCGATCCCTTCGACGCGGAGGGGGCGATCCGCATCCTAAGGGGGAACCTCGCGCCGGACGGCGCGGTGCTCAAGGTGACCGCGAAGGACGCCAAACACCACGTCGGCCCGGCGCGGATCTTCGAGCGCGAGGAGGAGGCGATGGCCTACGTGCAGGAGGGGCAGGTCGAGGCGGGCGACGTCCTCGTGATCAGGAACGAGGGTCCGCAGGGCGGCCCCGGGATGCGCGAGATGCTGGGAGTCACCGCCGCCGTTGTCGGCCAGGGCCACGAGGACGACGTCGCGATGGTCACCGACGGCCGCTTCTCGGGCGCGACGCGCGGGCCGATGATCGGCCACGTCGCCCCGGAGGCGAGCGTCGGGGGCCCGATCGCCCTGCTCGAAGAAGGCGACGAGGTGACGGTCGACGTTCCGAGTCGAGAGCTCTCGGTCGACCTCACGGACGAGGAACTTGACGAACGACGAGCGGCCTGGGAGCGCCCGGAGCCGAGGTACACGGGCGGCGTGCTCGCGAAGTACGGCTCGCTGTTCGACTCGGCGGCCAACGGCGCGGTGACGAACCCGGGCGTGAAGCGGGAGTAGCGGGGCGGTTTTTTGTGGTGGGCGAGACGGTTTCCCGTCTCGCCGCTTCCGCGAAACTGGTGTTCGCAGAACAGGTTTTTGCCGAGTGAGCGGAGCGAGCGAGGGAAAAAGGTGCGCGGTGATGAACCCCGGCGTGAAGCGGGAGTAGTCCACTCAACGCGAATCCTCCGTCCTCCGGTAGGCGTAGGCCGATCCCACGAGGACTATCACCGCGTAGAGCCCCCCGAACGACGGAGAGAGGAGAGCGCCGGTCGCCGCGAACCCGACCAGAACGAGGGAGACACCACCGACGACCGAGAGGTCACGGCCCGTCCGCGTCAACTCTACGTCCCGTACCTGAAGCGGATTCTCGAGGCGATGGGCTCGTTCCGGATCGAAGATCGCGAGGAGACCGAACAGGGCGAGCGACGTGGATACCCCGAACACGAGGAGCGTTTCGAGCACGCAGGAAATAGTCGGATCGGGAACGAGTAACTGTCGACCATCGGAGTGAGGAGCGACACCGACCCGTTTCTGCACGGGCGCGGATCGACTCACGACGGCTAGCGATTCACGACCACGAGGCCGACGAGCGCGAAGAGGATCGCGACGAGGCCGAGTCCGGTGAGTCCGGTGCCGAACGCCATGTCGGCGATGGTGTGGATCGCTCCGACGAACGCGACGGCGAGGAGGATCACGCTGTAGGCGATCTGACGCTTGTTCATACGGTCGCTGAGGACTCCGGCGGCTTAACCGGACCGACCCGAACGGGGACCGTACTTTTTTACACTCGCACGGCAATCCCGCGACGGTGACGGGTGATCAGAGGGGCGGGCGGCGTCGGGGAGCGCTCGATGGCGGCGGAGCCGGAGAGCGTGCGCCGAGCGCGAGTGAGAGCGAATGACCCCGCTCGTCGCCGAGGCGCTCCTCTCGCCGCCGTTCGAGGACCCGGTCCTGATCTTCGGGCTGGCGATGCTCGTCTTCCTCACCGCGCCGCTCGTCCTCGCGCGCTACCGGCTCCCCGGCATCGTCGGCATCATCCTCGTGGGGGCGGCGGTCGGGCCGAACGGTCTCGCGCTGCTCGAACGCGACGCCACCATCCAGCTCCTGGGCGAGGTCGGGCTGATCTACCTGATGTTCGTCGCCGGCCTCGAGATCAACCTGAACCGGTTCCTCGAGAACACCGACAAGAGCGTCGTCTTCGGGCTGCTCTCGTTCGTCGTCCCGCAGGCGGTCGGCACCGTCGTCGGCGTCTCCCTGCTCGGGCTCACCTTCCCCGCGGCGTTGCTCTTCGCCTCGATCTTCGCCTCCCACACGCTGCTCGCGTACCCCGTGGTCAACCGCCTCGGGCTGGCGAAGAACGAGGCGATGATGACGACCATCGGCGGGACGATCCTCACGGACACGCTCGCGCTGCTCGTCCTCGCGGTCGTCATCGCCGCGGAGGCCGGCACGCTCGATGCGGCCTTCTGGGTACAGCTCTCGGTCGGACTGACCGTCTTCTTCGTGGGGATCTGGGTCGTCGTCCCGAGGATCGGCGCGTGGTTCTTCCGGACGCTCAACGAGGAGAGCTACTTCGAGTTCCTCTTCGTGATGGTGGTGCTCTTCGCCTGTGCGCTTCTCGCCGAACTCGTCGGTGTCGAGCACATCATCGGGGCCTTCCTCGCCGGACTGGTGCTCAACCGGTTGATCCCCGAGACCGGCCCGCTGATGAACCGGATCGAGTTCGTCGGGAACGCGCTCTTCATCCCCTTCTTCTTGCTCTCGGTCGGCATGCTCGTCGACGGGCGCGTGATCGCCGAGAGCCCCACCTCCGTCGTCATCGGCGGCTCGCTGATCGTCATGGTGATCGTGACGAAGGTCGCCGCCGCCTGGCTCACCGGACGTATCTACGGCTACAGCTCGGACGAGGTGCTCGGGATGTTCGCGCTCTCGGTGGGCCAGGCCGCCGCGGCGCTCGCGATCGTCGGCATCGGCTTCGAGGCGGGGATTCCGGGCTTCGACCAGAACATGATCAACGGCGTCGTCCTGATGATCCTCGTCGTCAGCCTCGTGAGCCCCGCCGCGATGGAGCGTGCGGGGAGGGCGATCGCGAGCGAGCGAGAGCGGGCCGTATACGACCCGACGGAGGCACCACAACGGATCCTCGTGCCCGTCTCCTCGGCCGCCGACCACGCCGAGCGGCTGCTCGACGTGGCACTGGTCGTCCGTGACCCGCGGTCCGAGGAGCCGATCCGGACGCTCTCGGTGGTGAGACCCGGCGAGGAGACCGAGAGCGGGGTCGCGGGGGCGGAAGAACGCCTCTCTCGCCTCGGGAAGTACGCCTCCGGGGCCGAAGCCAGGGTCGAGGGACAGACCCGCGTCGACTACAACGTCGCCTCCGGTATCGTTCGCGCGGCGGTCGAGAACCGCATCACGACCGTCGTGATCGGGTGGGACGGCGCCCGTTCGCGTCGCCAGCGGGTCTTCGGCGACGTGATCGACCAGGTGCTCCGGCGGACGAAACAGCTCGTCCTCGTCGCCCGGGTGCGAGCGCCGCTCAACACCACGGACCGGATCGTGGTGCTCCTCCCCCCGGAGATCGAGCACAACGCCGGCTTCGCGGAGGCGATCCACACGGTGAACCGGATCGCGGAGACGACCGGCGCGAGCGTCCTCGCCGTACCGGTCTCCGAGGGTGAGGAGGGGAGATCGGAGGAGGTCGACCGGCTGCTGCGGTCGGTGGAACCCGAGGTGCCGACGACGGTGGAGGGGGTCGCCGGGTGGGCCGACCTGCTCGCGCTGCTGCGAGACGACGTTCGGGGACGGGACCTCGTGGTCTGTGTGAGCGCACGCCGCGACGCGATGGGCTGGCACCCCGAGCTCCAGACGCTCCCGAAGAGCATCTCGACGCTCGTCGACGGCGACTTCGTCGTCGTCTACCCGGCCAGCGGTGCGCGCGCGGACGACCGGCGGTTCCTCCAGCTCACCTGAGCCGAGAAAGCCGCCCTTAATTGTGTGGCGGTCCTGCCCCCACCATGGCCACCATCGCGGAGTTCGACGTCTCGCCCGAGGAGTTCGCCCTCTCGGTGACGAGAGAGCGGGTTCCGGACGCCGAGTTCGAGGTCGAGCGCGTCGTCGCACACGATCAGGACAGACTGATGCCGTTCGTCTGGATCAGCGCCGACGATCTCGAGGCGGTCGAGAGCGCGTTGGACGACGACGACTCCGTCGCCGACCACGAGGTGATCGCGGACCTGGACGACGAACGGCTCTACCGCATGGAGTGGATAGAGGACGCGCTCGTGATCACACACATCCTCACGGAGGAGGAGGGGACGGTGCTCACCGCCTCCGGGAGGGGCGACCGCTGGCACTTCCGGGTGCTCTTTCCCGACCACGCGGCGCTCTCGGCCACCCACGACTTCGCACGGGGGGAGGGACTCGCCTTCGACGTGACGAAGGTCTACAAGCTCGACGACGACCGCGAGGGCCGGTTCGGGCTGAGCGAAGAGCAGTACACCGCGCTCGTCGAGGCGACCGAACAGGGCTACTTCGACGTCCCCAGGGCCGCCTCGCTCGAGGATCTCGCCTCGGAGATGGGGATCAGCCACCAGTCGCTCTCCGAGCGGCTCAGACGGGCTCAGCGCAGTCTCAACGAGAACACGATCCTGATCGGCGGCGCGGGGAGAGAGCAGGAACTGCGCTACTGACCGAAGCGATCGACGCTCGGCTCGTCACCGATCTACTCCTCACGTCCGTTCGTCGCAAAATCGAATGGGGCCGCCGTCACGTCGCTCCGCTCGTGACGAGCCCCACGCTCGCTTCGCTCGAGTGGGACGCCGAGAGTCGAGTTGCGCGGGCTATGACTGGTCTGCTCGACGCTCGGCGTCCGCTATGGACGCGTGGCTCACGAACGTGCTCGCCACGTGAGAATGGGGCCGCCGAGAGTCGAACTCGGGTCCTACGCACCCCATGCGCAGAGGATACCACTACCCCACGGCCCCGCGTCTCCTCGGAGGCCCGTTCGCGAGTTAAGCCCTTCGTTTCGCCGGTCAGCTCTCGGGTCGGAGAACGACGAGGTCGTCGCTGTCGCGGACCGCGAGGCTGTAGAGCGGGTCGTTCTCGTAGACCGCGAGACCCTCCCGCCGTGCGAGGACGTAGCCGTCGTGCTCGCTCTCGACCGCCGAGAGGACCTCGCCGTGTGGGCTCACGATCTCGGCGACGACCTCTCCTGAGGCGATCGTCTCGCCGGGTTCGACCCAGTGACGGACGACCCCCCCACGATCCGCGTGCGGGTCGACCGCCCGCCTGACCGGGTAGCTCACCGGGGGGCTGAAGCCCGGATCGGCCGCAGCGATCGGTTCGGGAACCGAATCGAGCATGTCGAGTTCACAGAGTACCCCACAGACGCCGGCGAGACCCGCCGCGCGGGTCGCCTCCTCGACGACCGAGTGACCGCCGAGTTCGGGCGTGATCGCGGGGATCCCCGCCTCGTTCAGTACCGACCCCGCCGCAGAGCGGTGCAGGCCCTCCTCGACGTACTCCCCCGCTCCATACTCCGTGACGACCGGCAGGCCGAACGCCTCGGCCAGCCCCTCGAGGTCGTCCGCGAGCGCCTCCGCCTCTTGTCTCCCCCGCCGGTCGCCGTAGAGCACCCGGTCGCGGATCGTGAACGGGACCGAGCCGACCTGTGCGGTGTGGAGGTCGACGAGCGCGTCGGCGCTCCCGGTGATCGCCCCGTACAGTCGCCGGTCGATCACCTCCTGCACGCGCGGCGGGCGCGCGGAGTCCTGGTCCGCGTCGGGGAAGAAGCGGTTCGGGTCGTCGTCGTGATAGTACGAGGTCCGACTCCCGCGCCTGAACCCGGCCGGGTTGAGCGTCGGCACGCAGACGAGCGTCCCGCGGAGCGATACCGGGTCGAGCGCCGTGAAGGCGTCCTGGGCGACCGCGAGCGCGGTCACCTCGTCGCCGTGGATCGCCGCCGTCACCCAGAGCGTCGGCCCCGCTTCCTCCCCGGCGACGATCCCGATGGGGACTCGCTCCGGACCGCCCGTGGGGAGCTCTGTGACCTCGAGGGTGCCGGTCGACCGTTCGCCCTGCTTCGCGCGTGCCGTTCCGATCTCCATGGCGTGAGCGCGCTCTCCACGGTCAAGTACGTCGGTGCGCCGGCAGCCTAGACGAGCACCCGCTCGAGGTCCACGACCGGTCCGCTCTCCATACCCGGATCGCCGACCAGCCGCCCGAGACAGATCGCAGAGCCGTCCGGGGTGAAGCAGGCGACCAGCGGTTCGCCTGCGAGGCCGACCTCGCTGTCGAGGACGCCCGGCGCGTAGACCGGCGCACCCTCGGCCACCTCCCTGGCGGCGCTCTCGGCGATTGTGACGCGGGGGAGATGCGTAAGCGCCTCCTCTGCCGGTCGCAGGACCTCTCGCAACCAGCCCTCGTCGCCCTCCTCGGCGAACGCGAGCGCGTCGGTGAGGTCGTAGAGCGTCACGAGGTCGGTGTCGTCGAACGGGTCGGTCCCGGTGCGCCTGAGGTCGCCCATGTGCGCGCCCGTTCCGAGCGCGAGGCCGATATCGTGACAGAGCTTTCTGACGTAGGTGCCGCTCTCACACCGGATCCGGAGGAGAGCGCGCCGCTCTTCGAGATCCAACAGCTCGAGATCGGTGATCTCCCTCGTCCGGAGCCGCCGCGAGACCGCGCTCTTTCGCGGTGGCTTCTGGTAGAGTTCGTCCTCGAACTCCGAGAGAACCCGGTCGAGACTCGCCGGCGCGGGTCTGTGCAGTTCGAGCACGGCGACGTACTCCTTTCCACCCTCGAGGAAGACCTGAGAGAGCCGGGTCGCGTCCCCCGTGAGGACGGGGAGACAGCCGGTGACCTTCGGATCGAGGGTTCCGGCGTGCGCGGCCCGGTCGACGTCGACCGAATCGCGGACCCAGGCGGCGACCTGGTGCGAACTCGGCCCCGGTGGCTTGTCGAGGTTCACGACCCCGAAGCGACGGAGGGCGTCGATCGACCGCTCCTCTGGCGGTGCTCTGAGCATCTAGAACTCGTATCGGACGCCCTCGACCGGGAACGCCCCCTCGTCCGTCTCGGGGTCGTACGCTCGCGCGGCCTCGACGAGCAGGTCGACCTCGGCCTCGACGCTCCAGCGCGAGGTGTTCACGACCAAGTCGTAGATCGAGAGGTCGGTGATCTCGATGCCGTAGTACTCCCGGTACCGTCGCGCCTCGCTCCGGGCGCGCGTGACGGACTCCTCTCTCGCCTCCTCGACGCTCTTCTCCTCGCGATCCGCGACCCTGGCGGCTCGCACCGACAGCGGCGCGTCGAGCCAGATCCGCAGGTCCGCGTACTCGCCCGCCATCCAGCCCGAGAGCCGGGCTTCGAGGACGACATCGTCGCGGTCGCGTGCGGTCTCCCTGAGCCGCCGGTCGAGGTCGCGGTCGATCGAGTCCTCTTCCTCGGCCAGCCGGTTGAACTCGATCAGCGAGAGGCCGCGGTCGGCCGCGAGTTCGCGAAAGAGGTCCCCGCCGCTGACGTGCTCGTAGTCGAGCGCGTCGGCGAGCTCGGCCGCGGCGGTGCTCTTCCCGCTCCCCGCGGGGCCGGAGACGGTCAGTAACATATCCCTCCTCGGTCGAACCGACTAAAAGGGGTTGTGATCCGGTAGCGGACTCAGGTGCTCGACGGGGTGAGGTTGATGTTGAGCGT
>SKWB01000055.1 GCA_007129135.1 Halococcaceae archaeon
CGAGAGGAGCGTTGCCCGGGGACGATCAGGTGATCTCGGGTCAGTCCCTCGGCGTGACACGAGGACGAACAGGTGTTCCAGCCGAAGTGGTGGAGTTCGTCGCCCTTGTTCGGCATCTCGACGGTGTCGATCAGCTCCGCGTAGGTCTCGGAGTCGGGGTCGACGTCCACGACGCCGACGAAGTCTGGGCCGTCCACCTCCATCCCGACCCGGAGCGACATGACGAAGGCGGTCGTCTCGCGCTCCGATTCGGTGCGCATCGCCGCCGGCGTCGGATAGCCCGGGCCCTCTACCTCGTGGTGTTCGTGGCCGTGTCCGTCGGTCGACTGACTGGGTTGGTCAGAACTCATGCTAGACGCCGACACAGCCCTATTGATTATAATTATTGATCGGATTGTCGAACGACGACCCGCCTCGGACGGGGATCCACTCGACTATCGGTCGGTCCCTGACGCCTCAGTCGGCCGTCTCGGGAGCCGGAGCCGAAACCGTCCCGTCACCAGCCTCGACGACCGCTCTCTCGGGTAGTTCGGGGTTCGGCTTCCTGCCCAGGGTGAGCAGTCGCTCGGTGAGCGTGAGCTCCTCCGGGCTCGGACTCGGCTTCTCGATCGCCTCGTACTCGACGACCACCCCTCCGTCATCGGCGGCGATCCGGACCGCACAGAGCTGGTAGGAGGGGTAGAAGACGGGTGGGAGGATCCCGATGATCCCGTCCCGACGGTGGAGGCGCTTCAGCCAGGTCCCGGTGTTGACGAGTAGCCCGCCGTCGATCCGTCGGAGCGTCGGGCGGTGGGTGTGGCCGTAGCAGAAGACGGCGGCCTCCGGTCGCTCCTCGAACACCTCGCGGGCGGCCGCCTCGTAGGGCTCGTTCGGCTCGACCGTGAGTTCGGTCTCGAAGACGCCGAAGCGGTCGATCGTCTTCCGCACGTCGCGTCGGAGGAGCTGGATCGGGATGCCGACGAGCAGCAACAGCCCGGCGACGGCGACGTTGATCACGAGCAGGAACCAGGCGGCCGCCCCGGCCGCACCGAACTGTGCGAGGAAGGCCTCGGTCTGCTCGACCGGCATCGACCAGACGCCCGCGAGGTCCAGCCCCGCGAGCACCGCCAGCAGCGCGCTGATGTTGAACAGCAGGAGGAACGGGACGAGCGCGTACCTGAGAAACGGGTTCATCTCCCGGTAGAAGTACTTCGAGAGGAGCCAGACCGGCATCCGTTCGGTCGGCGTCACGGCCTGGACATCCTTCAGCCAGTTGTATCGCCCACGCTCGGACATGTGGCCGGCCCGGCTCACGACGTGGGTGTTGTAGTAGTAGCCGAGCGGCGTCGCGAACGGGTTCCCCCAGTCCTCGATCCGGTTGTTCGGGTCCCGCTGGTGGCCGTGCTCGAAGTGGATCACCCGGTCGCCGACGGGACGCGTGACCGACTGCTCCTGGACCACCTCGACGTTGTACTCGGCGAACCGTTCGACGTACTCCTCGTAGGCGGCGAGTTCGTGGTCGTGGTTCCCCGGGAGCATCGTGATCGGGACCCGCTCGCCCGTCCGCCGTAGCTGTGCGAACAGTTCGGGGTACGTCGCCTCCAGGTGGTCGAACTTCTCGGTGCCCTCCATGTGGGTGAACTCCCAGAGCCCGAACGCGTCACCGTTCACGATCAGCTCGGCGTCCTCGTCGCACGTCTCCAGCCGTTCGAGGAACTCGAGCAGTTCGTCGATGAACTCGACCTCCTCTAGCTGTTCGTCGCCACCGATGTGGAGGTCGCTGATCACGTAGTAGATCGGGTCATCGGCGTCACCTACCATCACCTCGGTCCTCGAAGTCGACCGGCAAAGGCGTTCTGCCCCAGGGCGAGAGCCCCGGCGTGGATCCACCGGTCGCCTCCGATTGGGTCGGGTGGAACGGCGAGCTGTATCACTGCCGGGCCTTGCACGTGCGCGCAACGGTCGTATAACTGCGGAATCGTTCGATGAGAGTAGCCTGGGGGAGCGGTCGATGCTCGATGGGGTGTATGTCCCCAGGCGATCTGTTGTTGACCACGGAGTCACTAAAGTGAGGACGCTTCCATGGCCGCCAGCGTGTCCGCCCGGTCCGAAGGCGCTCGGCGAACCGCGCTTGCGATCGGCAGAAGGGCTATACCGTCTCCGACCCAGGAACGGTCATGATCGACCTGGGGAGCACCCAGATCGCCTTCCGCCTCGCCGTCGCCGTCTTCGTCATCGTCACGCCGACACTCGCCTTCCTCGCCTTCTACCGGCTGCTCGAACGGATGCGCGACGACGACCTGGTGAACCGGCTGCTGGACGGCGAGGAGTATCGCCCGCCGACCGCCGACGACTACATCGCGCGACTGACCGGGGGACGCTCGACACCGGCCGAGGGGAGACTGACGCGCTGTCGACGCTGTGGGAACCCGACGCTTCCGACGGGTGGGTGTCACTACTGCCGGTCCGAGGAGGCGTGAGCCGGCCGGGCGTCGTTACCCCGGTCGATCCGCCCGCGTGGTCCTCGATCGTCGGGAGTTACCCCCGGTCCTCACCCCGGCCGCCGTGGACGTTCTCGTGGATGGCGATGACGAGCGCGGGGACGACCACCGCGAAGAGGTGTTCTTCGAGCGGGATCCCCGCGACCTCGATCCCCGTTCTGAGCTTGATCTCGAAGATGCCGACCTCGAGGGTGTACCAGTCCCAAATGTAGGCGACCGGATAGATCGCGAGCACGGAGACGGCGGCCTTCCCGAGCGCGCCCGCACGTCGGAGCAGACCGTAGGTGATCGCCCCCCAGAGGACGATCGTCGCGAGGTAGGTGTACTTCCCGAAGACGGCGATGTTCGGCTTCACGGGCCGACAAGGGAGGGAGCTGTCTAAACGTTGATGATCGGCCGGACCAACGGTTTTAACCCTGGCCGGCGAACTCACGGTGTTGGTATGGATATCGTAGACATCTCGACCACGGAGTTCGTGCAGGTCGACGCCGAAGAGCGCTTCGGGAAGATCCGCTCCCAGTTCGGGTCGGAGAACCCGAAGGGCATCATCGTCACCCGCGACGACGAGTACGCGGGGATCATCACCGAGCGTCAGCTGCTCCAGTCCCACGTCGAGGACAGTACCAAGGCCGCGGCGTTCATGCGCTCGGCGCCACAGATCGACGTCGACACCGACATCCGTGAGGTCGCGCGGATGCTCGTCGAGGGCGGTACGATGGTCGCGCCGGTGTTCGACGGCGAGGAGCTCTACGGCTTCATCCACGCCGACGCCCTCCTGGAGTCCGTCCTCGAGAACCTCGACGCGATAACCGTCGACCAGATCTACACCGAGGAGGTCATCTCGGTCCGGACGGACACGGGCGTCGGTCGCGCGATCAACCTCCTTCGCGAACACGGCATCTCGCGGCTGCCGGTCGTCGAGGAGGACGGCCGGCTCACCGGCGTCGTCACGATCCACGACCTCCGTGACGTCGTCGTCAGGCGGATGGACAAGGCGACCGTCGGCGACCGGGGTGGCGACCTCGAACGCGTCCTCGACATCCCCGTCAGGGACGTGATGAACAGTCCGGTGATCACCGCGACGATCGGCGAGACGGTCGACGAGACGGTCTCGCGCATGCTCGACAACGACTACTCCGGGCTCGTCGTCACCCCCGACTACGACGACGGCCTCGTCGCGGGCGTCGTCACGAAGAGCGACGTACTGCGCGCGCTCACCTTCACCGAGGAGGACCACCTCGACGTCCAGATCACGAACATCGACCTGCTGGATACGATCGAACGCCAGGACATCCGCCGCGACATCGAGGCCGTCTGTGAGAAGTACCGGCGGATGGACGTCCACCACGCCCACGTCCGGTTCCAGAAGCACAAGGAGAAGCTCCGCGGCACGCCGCTGATCCAGTGTGCGATCCGGCTGCGAACGAACCGCGGGCAGGTCGCCGGCTCCGGTGAGGGCTACGGCGCGGACAACGCCTTCCACGTCGCATTGGACAAGCTCGAACGCAACGTGATCGAACTGAAAGGAATCGAGAGCGACGAGTTCTACGAGGGACAGCTGCTGCGGAAGCTGAACGAGCTCTAGGACACGCACCTTTTTCCGGCTCGGGGTCGCTTCGCGAC
>SKWB01000215.1 GCA_007129135.1 Halococcaceae archaeon
ACGCCGACGCCGTTATCGGCCGCGGCGGCCGTCCCGGCACAGTGGCTGCCGTGGTCGTTGTCGTCGTCCCAATCCTCCAGACACTCGTCGATATTATTGCCGCTGCCCCCGAAGGGACCACCGCCACAACTGGTCGTACACTCCGCACCGTCCGCGGCCCATCCCTCCCCCAGGTTCTCCTCGAGAGTCTCGTGCTCCGCGTCGATCCCCGTGTCGAGGATCGCGATCGAGACGCCCTCGCCCGTCTCGCCCTCGTCGATGGCGACGTCCGCCTCCGTGAGTTCGATCCCGTAGGGTGTCTCCTGGCCCAGCGCGTGCATCCGGCCGTTCTCCTCGACGTAGCGGACGTTGGGGTTGTTCGCGAGGCCCTCGGCCGCCTCGGGCGAGGTGCGGATCGTCATCGCGTCGAAGGAGAACTCGCGTTTCACGTCGTCTGCGGCCTCCAGTGCCGCCGATCGGCCCGCGGGCCCGGTGAAGCCGACGTTCACCTCCACCCTGTCGTTCGCGCTCGCGTGTCCGGCCAACCCCGCCGTCGCCGCCGCCCCGCCGACGACCTGCAGGATCCTGCGTCTCGATACGGTGCCAGGTGTTGGCATATCAGAACGCACCACCCCCGGGATTTATTTCTTTCGGGTTTCAGTCAGAGACTGGGGTAGTACCGCCGATCGAAGCGCCGTCCAGCCGTCTGACGGAAGAACTATGTCGGTGCCACCGGACGGATGGCTCATGGGATTCATGGACAAGCTGCTGGGCGAGCAGGGCGGGCGTAGCCGTGCCCAGCCCGTCGAGGAGTACGTCGAAGTCGGCGTCGACGACATCGACCCCGCCGCGAGCGAGGAGGCGATGCAGGTACGTATCGCGGACATCAACGACCAGCAGGACCTGATCGAGATCAAGGACGCCGTCTACGACGGCGACATCGTGATCGCGGACATCGTCCGGCTCCGGACCTCCGACCGCGCGACCGAACACATCATCGACGAGCTACGACAGGTCGCGAGCGAGGTCGACGGCGACATCGTCCAGAAGGGCGACGACCAGATCCTCATCACGCCGACGGGCGTCAGGATCAGCCGCGAGAAGCTCGGTCGCCGGTAGCTACCAGCCGCGACCGCCCTCGGAGCGGTCGATCCCCATGATCGACTCGGGCTGGTCGATCCCGAAGCTCTCCCCCGTGTCGGGCACCCTCACCGTCACCTCTTCGATCTCCGGCCACTGCAACAGTTCGGCCTCGATGTTCCCGCCGGTGATCGCGCTGATCTCACAGCCCCGGCAGCCGCCGCCGAGTTCGATCACGACCTCGCCGCCCGGTTCGGCCTTCCTGACCGCGCTCGTCCCACCGTGCATCTGAATGATCGGCATCTGTCGGGTGAGCCAGCGCTCGACCCGCTCGGCCAGGGAGTCGTCGGTCTGTTCCGTCATTGGCTCCTGTAGGCGCGCCAGCTATAGAAGGAGTGGGGTTCCCGTAGGGGTCGTCGTAACCGGTCCTATCTCCCCGGTGGAGACGCCGCCGGTGTCGTTCGGCTCACGGCCGAGAGACGACGATCCCCGTCAGACGCGCTCTCGATCGCCCGTTCCCCCGGTGATGGCGCTGGCGACCGCCCCGCGGATCCCTACCTCGTTACCGAGCGTCGTGAGTCGCACCTCCGGGACGTTCACCATCACCATCTCGGGAAGTCTCTCTCGGACCGGGTCGAGCACCTGATCGGGGTTGTTCGTCGCGACCGCGCCGCCGACGACCACCACCAGGGGAGCGTAGGCGTGGACGAGGTTGGCGACGCCCATCGCGTTCCAGTGGCCGAGCTGGGAGACGACGTGTGCGGCGAACTCGTCGTCCGCGGCGCGCTCGAAGACGTCCCGCGCGCTGAAGTCGGGATCCTCCAGCGGGAGCGCCGTCTCCATCCCGTAGGCGTCCTCGTAGAGCAGTCGGGCGTAGTCGGGGATGTTCTTTCCAGAACAGTAGGCCTCCCAGTGGCCGTCGTGCCCGCACCCACAGGTCCGACGGTCCTCCGGGTCGAGCGTGATGTGACCGATCTCGCCCGCGTTCCCGTCCCATCCCGAGAGGACGTGACCGTCGACGACCACGCCCGCGCCGATTCCCGAGGAGATCGTGAGATAGACCATGTCGTCCGGGTTCGCGTCGGCGTGAAACCGCTCGCCGATCACGCCCGCGGTGGTGTCGTTGTGGAGACGGACGCGGTCCGAACCGATCAGCTCCGAGACCGGCCCGACCAACGGGATCGTCCCTACCGAGTCGGGGAGGTTCGCGGGGCTCTCGACGGTGCCCGCCGCGAGGTCGAACGGCCCGAAACTGCCGATCGCGGCGGCCCGTACCTGCGTCGGATCGACACCACCATCGGAGCAGGCCTCCCTGAGTACCGAGAGCACCGCCTCGGTGACGTCGATCCCCGTCGGGCCCTGCGGCGTCGGCCGTCGCGAGACCGAGAGGAACTCGCCGTCCCGGGTGGCGACCGCGCCGCGGACGTTCGTCGCCCCGAGGTCGACACCCGCGTAGTACTCCATCGTGAGGGACACCGGTCGCTCGGCACTTAACGGCATAGATTTACTCGCCGGGGAAAGAGCGGGGTCGGTTCGCGCGATCAGCTACGGACGAACGTCACGGGACACGGCGACGAGAGCATCACGTTCTGCGCGGTCGAGCCGAAGACCGCCTTCCCGGTCGGGCTCCGTTTTCGCCCGCCGACGACGACGAGGTCCGCGTCGGTCGCCGTCGCGAGGTCGACGATCTGATCGCCGCGCGGTCCGACCGCGCCGCGGATCTCGAAGTCGACGCCGGAGCCGTCCAGCCGCCCCGCCAGTTCGCGCGTCGTCGCGTGTCGCGCGGCGACCTCGTCCGGTGTCGGTGCGTCCATCGGACCGTACTCGAGGCGCTCGACGACCGTGTCGTACTCCTCGTCGCTGAACACGTGCGCGAGGACGACCGTCGCCCCGGCCGGCTCCGCGACCTCGCATACCGTCTCGGTGAGCTTCTCCAGTCTGTCCTCGTCTTCCTGGCCGACGGCCAGCAGGATCGTATCGATCATGGTGGGTAGAGGGAGGCGTCCGACGCTGATAAGTCTGGTGGGATAGTTACTCGATTCTGAATAAATTTTCATCCCCGTCTCGATCGGGTCCCGATTGGAGGACGGAGACGAACCAGTGGGCTCCCGAGTACACACAGCAGCGAGGTCGAGCGGTCGGTATCGGACCCGAGTGAACGCCCGATAACGCTTAGTCGGACGTGACCAACACCCGCTGTCACGATCGTGGTCCGAGAGACGGTCACGGAGTACGCCACGATCGAGGTGACCCGCGAGCGCGTCCTCTGTGACACGTGCGGTCGCGAGGTGCCGACGGCCGATCCCGACTCGAGACCGTTCGCCGTCCTGATCGATCCGAGGACCACACCCGGCGGGAAGCGACTCCTGACCGAGGCCGCGCTCGAGATCTGCCCTCGCTGTGCGGAGACCCTCTTCGAGGTCGACGTCCGTTCGGGCGAACCCACCCTCGTCGATCCCGAAGCGTACCGACCGATCCACGCCAGCGAGCGGCGGTCGTCAGGACTCCCAGTCGTCAGCCTGCCACGTCGGTTCGCGAACTGGGTCACTACCCGGCCGCGCGGGGAGGCGATCGACCTCGCCGTCGCCGGTGCGTTCGCGTTCGTCCTCGGTCTGATCGCGCTGACGGGCGACGGCTTGCTCGCGATCACGGTCGTCTTCTCGCTGCTCGCGATCGGGAGTTGCCTCCCGGCCGCGGTCCACCTCTCTCGCTCGTTCGGACCGCCGGGACACTGATCCGTGCTGGGCCCTCGGACGGGGTATGGACCGTCAGCAGATCCGTGAGGAGTGGGACGCGATCGCCGAGACCTACGCCCGCACGCGCGATCCGACCGGCAGTGACGCCGCGCTGATCGACGGTCTCCTCGATCGTCTCCCGGCGGATCCGCTCGTCCTCGATGTCGGCTGCGGCGACGGTGCCCGGACGCTCGCGAACCTCCCCGCCGGGAGCGTCGGTCTCGATATCTCGCGCCGGGGCCTCGAACTGGCCACCGGAACCGTCCCGGACGCACAGCCCGTCCAGGCCGAGATG
>SKWB01000196.1 GCA_007129135.1 Halococcaceae archaeon
CCGGATCGTCGACTGTAACGTCCGGGCCCGCCGGGCGTTCGGCGACGCCGAGGAGCTGCTCGGTCGGGATCCGGCCGAACTCTACGATCCCGACGGTATCGAGGCGCTGATCGACGACGCCCTGACCGAGGGGGCGGCACGCGTCGACTCCCTGGAGTCTCACACGGGGTGCGACGAGCGTGTCCCGGTCGAGGCGTCGGCAGCCTCGGTCGAGACCGACGACCGCACCTACGTGATCCTCGCCACCCACGAGCGGGGTGGCGAGCGCCACCGACGACGGGACGACCGCCTCGAGCGCATGCTGGAGACGGTCGGTGGCGGCGCCTTCGAGGTGGACGACGACCTCGCGTTCAGGGTCGTCACCGACGGCCTCGCGACCCTCACCGGCTACTCGAGGGAGGAGCTCGAGACGATGACACTCCCGCAGCTGCTCGTCGGCGAGGCCGACGGGGTCGCGCGCGAGGAGTACGGGGAACAGCTGCGCGGTCAGGCGGGCCTGGTCGCCGACGAGCGGACGGCCAGGGAGGCGATCGATCGGCTGTCCGACTCCGACCGCGACGTGCTGCGTTTCGAGTGTCCGATCTACACGGACGACGGGACGGTGCTCCCGTGCCAGCTCCGACTGAGCGCCTGCGGGGCCGAGGACGGGGCGGATCGCGGCTGTACCGTCGGCGTCCTGACCGACGCGTCGGGGAAGAAACGACGCGAACGCCAGCTCGAGACACTCAACGAGACGAGTCGGGAGTTCTCCCGGTTAGACACCGTCGACGAGATCGCCGAGGCCGCCCTCGACGCGGTCGACCGGATCCTCGGGTTCGATGTCGGGTGTGTGCGGCAGTTCGACGACGACCGGAACGCCCTCGAGGCGGTCGCGACGAGCGAGGCGGCCGACCGGCTCGTCGAGACCACGCCCGCGTACGACCTCGACGCGACGCTCGCCGGACGGGCGTACAGACGCGATCGGGTCGTCGAGGCTCCGCCAGCCGACGACCGCGGGCCGAACACGGGGGAGATCGGCCCGAGCGTCCACGTCCCGATCGACGGGGAGGGCGTCCTCTCGATCGTCGCCGAGGGGGACGGGGGGTTCGAACGGTGGGACCTCCACCTCGCGGAGCTGCTGGCGGCCGCGCTGGGCGCGGACCTCGGTCGTGCGAAACGCGAGGGGGCGATCCGTGAACGCGAACGGACGGTTCGCGAGCAGCGCGACCAGCTCGACGTGCTCAACCGGATCAACACGCTCGTCCACGACCTCGTCGAGGAGCTGATCGACGCCGGATGCCGTGCGGACGTTGAAGAGCGCGTCTGTCGCCGCCTCGCGGAGTCGGAGATCTACGAGAGCGCCTGGATCGCCGAGGTGGGTGCTGCCGAGGAGGAGATCCGGGCGAACGTCGGCGTCGGGATCGAGACCGACCACATCGAGGCGTTCGAACGGGTGCCGATCGAGCACGTCGAGGACGGGGCCGTCCTCGAGGCGATCGAGTCCCGGGAGGTGAGCGTCGTGAAACGGTACCGACAGGCGGACCGGGAATCGACCGAGGAGAGGGGCACCCTCGAGACGGTCACCGCGGTCCCGCTCCGGTACGGCGATCGGGTCTACGGCGTCCTGGTCGTGCACGCGACCGGCGAGGAGTTCGTGGACGGGGCGGTGACCCGCGGGCTCGAGGTCCTCGGCGAAGCGATCGGGTTCGCGATCGACGCAATGCAGAACCGGGAGCTGCTGCTCTCGGACCACGTCGTCAGACTCGAGTTCCAGGTGACCGACGAGGGCTGTCTCGCCGTCGCCGTCTCCGACGAGCTGGCGTGTCGGTGTACGGTCGAACGCGACCTCCTCGCTGCCGACGGGACCTATCTCACCTACCTCCGCGTCGAGGGCGAGACGCCGGCGGAGTCGGTGTCGGTCGTCGAGTCGCTCGACACCGTCGAACGCTGTCGGATCGTCACCGAGAGCGAGGAGGACTGTCTCCTCGAGGTGAGACGGACGACGAGCGGGACCGACGCGATGATGGGGTTCGGTGCCACGGTTCGGTCGGCGACCGCCGAGCGTGGGGTCGGCGAACTCGTCATCGAGGCGCCCCGGACGGTGAACGTCAGGGAGGTCGTCGCCGCGTACTCGGAGCTGAACCCGGAATCGACGCTGGTCTCAAAACAGGAGGTCGAGCGGCCGGTCGAGACGATCAACGAGTTCCGCGAGGGACTCGACGACGAGCTGACCGACAGACAGCGCACCGCGCTCGAGTCGGCGTACTACTCGGGCTACTACGACTGGCCGCGAGAGAGCACCGCCGAGGAGGTCGCATCGTCACTCGGGATCGCCTCGGCGACGTTCCACCAGCACGTCCGCAAGGCCGAGGGCAAGCTCCTCTCCGCGTTCCTGCAGCGGCCGGCGCGGACGGTCGGCTGATCCGTTCCCCTATCGATCACTCTCACCGCTGACCGCTCGTATCGGGCCGACCGGTCCGATCGATACGGACACCCAGCGGCCGGGGTCACTCGCTCGACCCGTCGGAGCCGCCGCCATCGGCCCCGGAGAGATCGAAGAACTCCTCGAGGGTCTCCCGAGAGGGGTCGGGGGTGGCGAGCGAGACGGCGACGAACGCGAGGAGGCTCGCCGCCACGCCGGGGACGACGGGGTCGCCGACGAGCGCGTCGACCGTCGCGGGGACGACGGGGTAGATCACGGTCCCGGCGTGCCAGAGCGCCACGGTCAGGAAGCCCACGAGCATCCCCGCGACGCAGCCGGGGGTGTTCGCACCCCGCCAGTGGAGCCCGAGCACGAGCGGGACGAAGAAGGCAGCACCGACGAGCGACGCCTGCAGGACGACGACGAGCTGGATCAACCCGCCGAAGAGTTCGGGACGCAGCCCGAGGGCCAGGGCGGCGAGCCCGAGGACGACGACCGCGATCCGGTTCGCCCAGACCATCCGGCGCTCGCTCGCGTCGGGGTCGATCAGCTCCCCGTAGACGTCGTGGGCGAGTCCGGAGCCGGTGACGATCATCACCGAGTCGACCGTCGAGAGCATCGCGGAGAACACCGCCGCGATCAGCAGCCCGCCGAGCACCGGGTGGAGGAGTTCGAGGCTCAGGACGATGCTCGCCAGGTCGGGGTTGGCGAGGTCGGGGAACAGCATCCGCGCGCTCACGCCGAGGATCGCCATCGAGACGGCGATGACGACCTGGAAACAGAGCGCGACGCCGATGGCGCTGCGGACGGTCGCCTCGTCGCGCATCGCGTAGAACCGGGTGAGCTGTCTCGGCGTGGCGACCACCGAGAGGCCGAACGCGAGCGCGAACCCGACGAGGTCGACCGTCGAGAGGCCCAGGCCGACGAACGAGGGGTCGTACGCCGCGGCGAGGGTGGCGAGGTCGTCCATGCCGCCCACCGTTCGCACCGAGACGACGACCGCGGCGACCGCGCCGACGGTCATCACGACCATCTGGAGGAGGTCGCTGAGAACGCTCGCGCGCATGCCACCGATGGCGGTGTACGCCACCGCGACCGTGACCATCACCGCCATGCCGACCGCGGGTGGGACACCGAGCATCGACTGGAAGACGAGCCCGCCCGCGCCGATCTGTGCGCTCATGAACACCGTGTAGGCGACGACGATGAGCGTCGCGGCGAGCGCCCGCGTCCGCCGCCCGTCGGCACCGTCGTCGCCGTAGCGAGCCGCGACGAAGTCCGGCACCGTCAGCCGACCGAACCGACGCATCTGTGGCGCCACGAACAGCAGCGAGAAGAGCCAGCCGGTCCAGATACCGGCCCAGGCCCAGACGAACCCCACACCCAGCACGTAGTGGAGCCCGACCGTGCCGACGAACGTCCCCGCGCTGATCTGCGAGGCGGAGAGGGTCGCGCCGCCGACGATCGGGCCGACGCTGCGGCCGGCGACGAGGTAGTCCGCCTCGTCCTCGGTCCGGAGATAGCCGTAGTAGCCGATCACGAGGACGACGATCGAGTAGCCGACGAGCACGGCGACGAACGCGGGATCGAGCCCGGCGAGTCCGATCACCGGTGGTCCTCCCCCTGGGATCGACGACCGTCACCCTCCCCGATCCGGTCCTCGTCCGCCCCCTCCACCCCCC
>SKWB01000019.1 GCA_007129135.1 Halococcaceae archaeon
GACTCCGTGGGCGGCTGAGTACGAGCGTGAAACACCCCGCCGGCTTCGTACGCCTGTTCGACGCCGCCTCGCTCTACGAGGCGGTCGTCGGCGGGGAGTACGCCGGCCCGGATCGCGACCCGAGGGCCTGATCAGCGCTCGGCGAGCCAGTCGGCGAACGCCGCGAGCGCGCGGCCGCGGTGCGAGATCGCGTTCTTCTCCCCCGTGCTCATCTCCGCGAGCGTCCGGCCGTTCTGTTCGAAGATCGGGTCGTAGCCGAAGCCGCCCTCGCCCCGTGGCGCGACCAGTCGACCGCGGACGCTCCCCTCGAAGCTCTCCACACCCCGCTCGTCACAGAACGCGACGACCGCCCTGAACGACGCCCGGCGTGGTTCCTCGCACTCGGCCGCTGCGAGCCGCCAGACGCGCTCGACGCCCAGGGTCTCCTCGACGTAGGCCGAGTACGGGCCCGGGAACCCACCGAGACCCTCGACGAACAGCCCGGCGTCGTCGACGAAGACCGGCTCGCCGATCGCCTCGTGTGACTCGCGAGCACCGGCCGTGGCGATCGCCGCGAGCGAGTCCGACTGGATCTCGGTGTACTCGTACTCGCCCCGCTCGACCGGCTCCGGCAGGTACTCGCGGGCTTCCCTCAGTTTCCCCTCGTTCCCGGTGACGAACCGGAGCACTCAGTCCTCGACGATCACTTCGACGGGGTCGCCGCCGTCGTCGTCATCGTCGTCGACGGGCTCTTCGTCCTCGTCGGGGCCGGAGCGTTCCTGGTAGAAGAGCGCGGCCGCGACGGCGATGACGACCCACGAGCGCCAGCTGGCGAGGTTGAGCGTGTAGCCGACCCCGAAGGGTTTCTCGACGAGCATCCCCTGGCCGGGCTGCCAGTACGACGACAGGAGCCGTCGCAGGTTCGGTCGCTCGAAGTTGTACGGCACGCCCAGGATCGTTCCCGTCTCCGGTTTCTCGTCGTCTGCCATACCCGGGACAACGGCGGGCCGCATTAAGAAGGTTCGGCTACCTATCGCCGGGGTCGGTCGAGCCGACGAGGAGGTAGCCAAGCGCGAGCGCCGCGAGGACGGCGGGTGTCGAGACCTGAAAGAGCGAGTAGACCTCGAACAGCTGGTGGACCGCCCACCCGCTCGCGAGCGCGAACGCCGCGACGCTCACGTTCGACGTTCGAACCGCCGCGACGAGCAGTGGGACGACGACGAGCGCGAGATAGGCGAGTCCGCCGACGACCCCGACACGGATCGTGGTCGAGAGATACGAGTTGTGGACAGAACCGGTCCGGTCGGTGAGATACGGCTCGATCGTCTCGCCGGAGCCGACGATCCCGTACCCCAAGGGTGAGGGGGCGTCGCCGATCGCGGCGAGCCCTGCGCTCCAGAGTTCGAGCCGACCGGCCGAATCGAGCAGGCCCGTCCAGATGGCGAGGAGCACCCCGACTGCGCCCGCGAGCGTCGCGAGGATGGTGAGCGGGAGCGTCCGTCGACCACCCACGACGGCGATACCGTAGACGAGCGTGAAGGCCCCGAACGCGGCGAGCGACGCCCGACTGTTCGAGAGGACCAGGCCCGCGGCGTTGACGGCCGCGACGAGCGCGAACCCGACCCCGAGGGTCCGATCGACCTCCCACCCCCTGACCGCCTCGACGGTGGCCGCCGCGGCGCCGGCGAAGGCGACCAGTCCGAACGTGTTCGGGTTCAGGAAGATCGAACGGGTGGCCTGGAGCTCGCCGACGAACGGCACCGGGACCGTCGCCGACCAGGGCTGGACGGTGAACGGGCCGACGTCGTAGGTGCCGACGACGACGCCGAGGAGGCCGAGCGCCGAGATGGGGGCCGCGATCGCCGCGATCGTCGCGAGCACCCAGTCTTCGGGGACGTACCTGGGGACAACGAAGAGACAGGCCACGGAGACGACCCCCACCCAGAGCATGAGGCGTGCGGTGACCGTCCCCGGGTTGAGCGCGCTCGCGTGCGAGAAGTAGATCCCGAGGACGACCGCGAACAACCCGACGGAGAGGAGTTCGAGCGGGCGGTCTCGGGCGGTCGGGTGCGCGACCGAGAGCGTGAGCAGCGCGAGGAGGACACCGGCGTAGGCGAACGGGGAGCCCTCGCCGATCACGGCCGACCGGCCCTCGATCGCGACGACGGCGAGCCCCGCGAGCAGCCCGAGACGAACGAATAGGAGGCCCGTTTCGGCGTTCGTTCGCTCCCCCGAGAGCCACCGATCGACGAAGAGGAGCGCGAGGACGGCGATGACGGCGAGTGCGATCCGGCGGCCCGTGAACCAGTCGCCGGCCGTCGTATCCGAGAGGACCACGAGGGCGATAACGACCGCGAACAGCGCGCCGACGGCCAGCGAGGGCGAGCGCGATGCGGTGAGAGCGCCGTCGCGGTCGTCGTACACCGCTCCCATGCCGGTCGGTCGGTCGACGCCCTGACTCATCCGCTGATGAGACGACACGACAGCGCATGGGTATTTCGGTCGGCCTACCGGTAGCGCCCACGTCGGTCGATCTCGCGGAGCTGGGCGAGTGACTCCTCGGATCCGATAGAGCGATAGCCCGCCTCCAACGCCTCCCGGCAGGCGTCCGGGTCCTCGGCGAGGCCCGAGAGCGTGCCGGAGAAGACGTGCAGGTCCATCGCGTGGTCCTCGACGCTCTTCGAGTGGTAGCCGAGGCCGAAGTCGATCAGGTAGGTCCGATCCTCCCCGACCATCACGTTCCGGGGGGTCGGATCGCCGTGGACGATCCCCGCCTCGTGGAGCCGTGCGAGGTGTCTGCCTACGTTCCGTACCCGGTCGGGGGTGAGCGCGTCACGTAGCTCCCGGTCGCCGACCCGCTCGAAGCTGATCGTCCCCGCCCGGAGATCGACCTCCTGGACGAGCGGTGTCGGGACCCCGTGTCGACGGGCCTCGCTCGTCAGTCGGGCCTCCGCGACCGTCCGCTCGCGTCCGAGTCGAGCGTCGAGTCTCGGGTGTCGGTAGGACTTCTCGACGCGGCGCTTTCGCACCCGTTCGGTGCCGATCTCGACGACCGCCTCCGCACCGACGACGCTCTCGCTCGTGTCGTCGAACCGCGAGACGGCCCTCCCGGCGTCCCAGGTGACGGGGACCTGATCCGGTCGGAAGTCGGGGTTCACGCGAGACTCGGCGATCGCGAGCGTGTCGCCCGCCTCGGCCATCCGCGCCCCGAGGACGGCGATCATCCCCGCGTTGTCCCTGAGGAACCGGGCCTCCGGCGCGAAGAACTCGGCACCGCGCGCCTCGCACATCTGCGCCAGCATACCCCTGAGCCGTGCGTTCTGGCCGACGCCACCCCCCAGGACGAGTTCGTCGCTCCCGGTGAGCGAGAGCGCACGCTCGGTCACCTCGGTGAGCATCGCGAAGACGTGTTCCTGGAGCGAGAAGCAGACGTCCTCGATCTCCGCACCCGAATCGACGGCCTCCTTCGCGGCGCTCGTGATCCCGGAAAAGGAGAAGTCCATCCCCTTCACGACGTACGGGAGGTCGACGTACTCGCCCTCCCTCGCCGCCTCCTCGACCTTCGGCCCGCCCGGGTGCGACCAGCCGAGGTGTCTGGTGAACTTATCGAGCGCGTTGCCGACGCCCGTGTCCATCGTCTCCCCGAGGACCCTGTACCGTCCCCGGTGAAAGCCGAGGACGTGCGCGTTCGCCCCGCTGGCGTTCAGACAGACCGGGGAGTCGAAGCCGGAGAAGTGTCTCCCGATCTCGAGGTGGGCGACCATGTGGTTGACCCCGACCAGCGGGACGTCGAGCGTTCCGGCGAGCGCGCGCGCCCCGCTCGCGACGATACGGAGGCATGGCCCGAGACCGGGGCCTCGCGAGAAGGCGACGACGTCGGGCTGTCCGTACTCGTCGAGGACCGTCTCGACGACGGTCGGGATCGCCCCGGCCATGTGTTCGGCCGCCTCGCGGGGGTTGATCCCGCCGCTCTCGGGCTGGTAGGCGTCGGTCTCGATCGCGATCTCACCGGTCTCGGTGTCGAAACAGGCCGCGCTCGCCGCCCACGCGGTGCCCTCGATACCGAGGACGCGCATTCACTGCCACTCGGTGTAGCTGCA
>SKWB01000262.1 GCA_007129135.1 Halococcaceae archaeon
AGCGCAAGCTCTGGGACGACAAGAAACACAACATCAACTTCTCGGCGCTGGTGAGCGCGAACGAACTGGACGACGACGAGCGCAACAGCTGGGTCGACGGGCTGATCGACCAGGGCTACTCCAGAGCCGGCGCGCTCGAGGTGCTCGAGTTCGCCGGCGCGGAGGTCGCCAAATCGGAACTCGAGGACTAGCATGACGACGGGATCAGAGTACGTCCGGGAGGCGAACGCGGCGCTCGAGGAGGCATACGAGGAGCCGATGAGCCTCGCGGAGTACGTCGATCGCGTCTTCGAGCGGCCCTCGATCGCCGCCCACGCCTCGCTCTACCTGCTGTCGGCGATCGAGGCCGCCGGAACCCGCACCGTCGTCGAGGAGGGAGAAGAGCGCGAGCGCTACCGGTTCTTCGACGACCCGGGCAACGACGGCGAGCACGCGATCCTCGGCAACACCGAGGTGCTCAACCGGTTCGTCGAGGACCTCCGGGTGATCGCCGCGGGGCGGGGGAAAGGCGAGAAGATCGTCTGGTTCGACGGCCCGACCGCGACCGGTAAGTCGGAGCTCAAACGCTGTCTGATCAACGGGCTCAGGGAGTACTCGAAGAGCCCCGAGGGCAGGCGCTACACCGTCGAGTGGAACGTGGCGACGGCCGACAGCTCGCCGTCGCTCTCGTACGGCGACGCGCCGTCGGTCGACGAGGCGAACTGGTACGAGAGCCCGGTTCGCTCGCACCCGCTGTCGGTCTTCCCCGAGACGACGAGGGCCCAGCTGCTCGCGGACCTCCAGGAGAGGTCGGGCGAGCACGTCCCGATCCAGCCCCCGCCGGAGCTCGACCCGTTCAGCCGCGAGGCCTACGAGTACCTCGAAGAGCACTACCGCCGCGAGGGCAAACACGAGCTCTTCTCGGCGATCACCGACCCGCGACACCTGCGCGTGAAGAACTACGTCGTCGACGTCGGCCGGGGGATCGGCGTGCTGCACTCCGAGGACGAGGGCACCCCCAAGGAACGGCTCGTCGGGAGCTGGATGGCGGGGATGCTCCAGAAGCTCGACTCCAGAGGGAAGAAGAACCCCCAGGCGTTCAGCTACGACGGCGTGCTCAGCCAGGGCAACGGCCTGCTGACGATCGTCGAGGACGCCACCCAGCACGCGGACCTGCTCCAGAAACTGCTGAACGTCCCCGACGAGCGACAGGTGAAACTGGACAAGGGGATCGGGATGGACGTCGACTCGCAGCTACTGATCATCTCGAACCCGGACCTCGACGACCAGCTGAACCAGCACGCAGACCGCAACGGAACGGACCCGCTGAAGGCGCTGAAACGGCGGCTCGACCGCCACGAGTTCCGCTACCTGACGAACCTCTCGCTCGAGTGTGAGCTCCTTCACCGGGAGCTGACGGGCGAGACGAGCGTGTGGGAGGTCACGGAGGACGAGCGCGAGCGACGGATCCGCCAGCCGGTGGTCGTGGAGGTGAGCGACGGCGACCGGGTGGTGCGCGAACGAGAACTCGCCCCGCACACCATCGAGGCGGCGGCGATGTACAGCGTCGTCTCCCGACTCGACGACGGCGACCTCCCCGAGGGGCTCTCGTTGGTCGAGAAGGCGATCGTCTTCGACCGGGGCTACCTCACCGACGGCGACGAGCGTCGGGAGAAAGAGGAGTTCTCGTTCGGGGAGGGCGCCGGGGACGGCGTCCACGGCATCCCCGTCACCTTCACCCGTGACGTGATCGCGGAGCTACTGGGCGACCGTCCCGAGCGCGACCACCCGACGCTCCCCGTCGAGGACGTGGTCATGCCACGGGACGTGCTCAACGCGATGGTCGACGGGCTCGCGGACGCACCGGTGTTCTCGCCCGCCGAGCGCTCCGAGTTCGAGGACCGCCTCGTCCCGGTGAAGAACTACCTCTTCGAACGCCAGGAGACCGACGTGATCGACGCGATCATGGACGAGAAACGCGTCGACGAGGAGACCGTCTCCGAGTACGTCGAGCACGTCTACGCCTGGACCACCGACGAACCCGTCTCGACCGACCGCGGCGAGGTCGACCCGGACCCGCTGAAGATGAAGGTCTTCGAGATCGAACACCTCGGCCGGTTCGACGAGGACGACTACACCGGGACGGAGCCGACGACGCCGGTCGCCCGCTTCCGCACGGAGAAGATCGTCACGGCGCTCAACCGCCACGCCTGGCGCCACCGGACCGAGGACTTCCGGATCGAGGACGTGAACGTCCTCGAGATCCCCGTCATCAGGGACGTCCTGGAGAGCCACGACTGGGAGGACGTCGCGCGGGTCTACGACGACCTCGAGCCGAGACAGTGGGACGACCCCCCGGCGAACACCGAGACGGCGGCGATCAAGGACCGGACGATCGGGACGATGTGTGAGCTGTTCGAGTACAGCGAGGCGTCGGCTGAGCTGACGAGCCGTCACGTGATGGGCCAGGTGAGCTACCGATGGGACTGAGAGACGACCTCGATCGGTACCGCGCGGTCGGCGAGGCGAAACGCCAGGACCTGGCCGAGTTCATCCAGTACGGCGACCTCGGGGGGAGCGGTGCGGACCAGGTGCGGATCCCGATCAAGATCGTCGACCTCCCGGAGTTCGCCTACGACGTCCGGGACAGAGGCGGCGTCGGCCAGGGACGAGGTGGCACCCCGGAGCCTGGCGACCCGGTCGGGCAGCCGGAGCCCGGCGACGAGGAGGGTGACCCCGGGGAGGAGGCCGGCGAGCACGAGTACTACGAGATGGACCCCGAGGAGTTCGCCGAGGAGCTCGACGAGCGCCTCGGCCTCGACCTCGAGCCGAAGGGAAAGCGCGTCGAGACCGAGGAGGAGGGCGACTACACCGACCTCACGCGCGCCGGCCCCGACAGCACGCTCGACGTCGAGCGGCTGTTCAAAGAGGGGCTGAAACGGAAGCTCGCGATGGACTACGACGAGGAGTACGTGCGCGAACTGCTCCGCGTCGAGGGGATGAGCGCGCAGGAGGCGTTCCGGCTCCTGCGTGAGGAGCACGTTCCGATCTCGATGAGCGCGGTCGAGGAGATCGACCGGTCGCTCCCCGGGACCGAGCGGGATCGCTGGCCCTCGGTCGAGGCGATGCGGGAGTCGGTCGAGCGGACGCCGATAACCGAACGGATCCGACGCGAGGGACTCGGACACGTCCCGCTCCGCAGGGAGGACGAGCGGTATCGCTACCCCGAACGGGTCACCGTGCCACAGCACAACGTCGTCGTGGTGAACATCCGCGACGTCTCGGGTTCGATGCGCGAGGACAAACGCGAGCTGGTCGAGCGGACGTTCACCCCGCTCGACTGGTATCTGACGGGCAAGTACGACACGGCCGAGTTCGTCTACATCGCCCACGACGCCGAGGCGTGGGAGGTCGACCGCGAGGAGTTCTTCGGCATCCGCTCCGGTGGCGGGACGAAGATCTCGAGCGCGTACGACCTCGCCGCGGAGATCCTCGACGAGCGGTACCCCTGGAGCGAGTGGAACCGCTACGTCTTCGCCGCGGGCGACTCCGAGAACTCCTCGAACGACACCGAGGAGAAGGTGATCCCGCGGATGGAGGAGATCGACGCGAACCTCCACGCCTACGTCGAGACCCAGCCCTCGGGCGGGGCGATCAACGCGACCCACGCGGAGGAGGTCGAACGCCGCCTCGGCGACCGAGAGAACGTCGCGGTGACCTACGTCACCGGCGCGGACGACGTGATCGACGCGATCTACGAGATCCTCAGCACGGAGGACGGATAGACCATGATCGACAGACGCCACAGGACGAGACGGATCGCCGACGAGCTAGAGGAGCCGGTGCGCGAGGCCGGCGCGCTCGCCCGGAGACTCGGGTTGGAGCCGTTCCCGGTGAACTACTGGATCGTCGACAACGACGAGATGAACCAGCTGATCGCCTACGACGGCTTCCAAGAGCGCTACCCACACTGGCGCTGGGGGATGAAGTTCGACCGCCAGCGAAAGACCAACCAGTTCCTCGGGGGCAAGGCGTTCGAGATCGTCAACAACGACGACCCCGCCAACGCCTTCCTCCAGGAGTCGAA
>SKWB01000293.1 GCA_007129135.1 Halococcaceae archaeon
CACCTCGAACGGGGTCGGATCTACGCCGACGCGGGCGTGGACCTCGTCTGGCCGGAGATGCCGGACCCGAGCAGGCAGGACGCCGCGAGGTACGCGGAGACGATCCACGAGACCCACCCGGATCTCGACCTCGCGTTCAACTACTCCTCGTCGTTCGCGTGGGGAGAGCAGAACGACCCCCTGACGTTCCAGGAGCTGGGCGAGCTCGGCTACAAGTACATATTCATCACGCTGTTCGCGCTTCACTCCGGCGCGCACGCCGTCTACGAGGACTTCGAGCGGCTCGCCGGGGAGGACGAGCGCGCGCAGTTCGACCTCGAAGAGCGCTACATCGGCCACCCGACGGAGTCACACCACGAACTCTCGCAGGTGAGCCGCTACCAGGACATCGAGATGCGCTTCGACAGCGAGGCGCGGGCCCGAATCGAGGGCTCGGAGGGGTTCACGGAGGACCGTGGGAACCTCCAGACGGCCGAAGAGGAGCGAGAGGAGCCGCCGACGGCCGACGACGACTGATAGGGCCGTACGGCTCGCTCCACGAGCCCGAGTCCATCACTTTCTTTCGGCCACCGACCGGCTATGCGTAGCGTTCATACGAACAGCTAATAAAAGCCGGGCCCTAGATGCGAACGAAGCGGTGTCTCAATGGTAAGGAAGACGCAGGTGGCCACGAGCAAGGCGATTCAGCGACAGACAGGCAAGACCTTCTACTTCGCGACGAGGCTCCTGCCCGAGCGCGTTCGCCACGCGACGTACGTGCTCTACGCCTTCTTCAGGCTCGCCGACGAGGTCGTCGACGACGCCGAGGGCGTCCCTTCGGAGACACAGTACGAGCAGTTGGCGACCCTCCAGGCGGAGGCGCTCGGCGACCGCGAGCCGGAGAGCGAGGTGCTCGAGGCGTTCTGTGAGCTCCGCGAGCGCTACGACATCCCCGACGAGGACGTCCGGGTCTTCGTCGACGCGATGGCGACCGACATCGAGAAGTCCCGGTACGACACCTACGACGAGCTCGAGACCTACATGAACGGCTCGGCGGCCGCGGTGGGCCGGATGATGACCGCCGTGATGCAGCCCGAGGAACCCGAGAAAGCGCTGCCGCACGCGACGACGCTCGGCGAGGCGTTTCAGATGACGAACTTCCTGCGGGACGTGAGAGAGGACATCCGGGACCGGGACCGGATCTACCTCCCGGGGGAGACCCTCGCGCGGCACGGCGTCACCGAGGAGCAGATCCGCGAGTACAGGATGGACGGGGCGTTCGCCGACGTGATGCGCGAGGAGCTCCTCAGGACCGAGCGGCTCTACCGCGAGGGCGTCCGCGGGATCAAGTACCTCCCCGAGGACTGCCAGTTCCCCGTGTTGCTCGCCTCGGTGCTCTACGCCGAACACCACCGGCTGATCAGAGGTGTGGAGTACGACGTGCTCACGAACGAACCCGACCTCGGCACGCTCAGGAAGGTCGCGCTACTGGTCAGGACGAAGTGGCACTGGCGCCGAAGCGGGGACCCCGAGTACGTCTTCAGGAAGGTGAGCGCGGTGCCCTCCCCGCCGGAGCCGACTCACGGCCGCCACGGCGAGGGGCTGCCGACGCGTTAGCGCGAGGGAAGCCTCGCCCGTGCGGGAAGTACGTCGAAGTCGAACCAGTCGCTCCTGACCAGCACGCCCGCGAGCCCCAGCGCGAGCGCGAACGGTACCCAGTTTCCGAAGTAGAGGTTCACGAGCCCCCAGAAGAGCAGGAAGCTCACCAGGTCGTCGAGCAGGAACGGACAGGTCGCGAGCCGCCGCCGGAGCGTCTCGCGGTCGAACGCGAGGTGAAGCAACGAGACCGCGACCGCACCCGAGAGCACCCAGCCGGCGTAGTTGATCGCGGGCACCCCGTAGTAGAGCCCCGGCGAGTCCCAGGCCCAGAAACCGAGCGCCACGGCACCCGGGTCGAGGATCAGGTCGAGGGTGACCACGCAGGCGAGCGTGAGCGCGAAGCGCCTTGGCAGGGACGCCCCGCCCGCGAACAGCAGGACGAGCAGGAAGCTGTTGAGGAGGATCGGGAAGTAGAAGACGGGGAGACCGAGCGGGACGAGATCGAAGAGCATCGGCCCGAGGTCCAACTGGTAGGAGAACTCGCCGTAGGGGTAGCCGGTGAGCACGCCAGTGAGTTCGATACCCCAGGTGAACAGCGCGAGAGCCCCCAGCCCGGCGAGCGCTCTGCGGGTGAGCACGGGGAGCAGTCCGGCGATCAGCGGCGAGACCATCACGAGGTTCGCGGCGATGATGAGATAGGGGTTCATCGCCAGTTCGGGTGGCAGTAGTTCGTATCGGCCGGCGATCAGCAGGGCCACCCCCACGAGGGGGAAGGTGACGGCGATCGTAAAACGGTTGTCGAGGACCGTCTCCTCCAGGGCGGTCTCCACCCTCCGGCGAGGAACCCGGTGGGAGAGGAGTTCGCTCACGCTCTCACGCCCCGACTGGTCGTCATCGGTGATCGTTCGGATCGCCCGCACTTAGCGTCACTCGTTTCGAACCGTTCCGACCGTCCGCAGGAACCGACGGCACTCGGCGGTGAACGCCTCGGGGTTTTCCATGCTCACGAGGTGGCCCGCGCCGGGGATCACCACGGACCGGGCGTCGGGGATCGTCCGTTCCATGTGGGCGGCGTGATCGAGCACGGATCCGCTCTCGTCCTCGCCGTTTACGATCAGCGTCGGGACGCCGATCGCCGCGAGGTCGGTACCCCCGAAGTCGTAGACCGCCCCGAAGACCTTGGTGAACTCCCGAGTGTCGAAGCCGGCCATCGTCTCCCTGACGTACTCCTGGACCGTCTCGTCGCGACCGAACCACCCCGCCCCACGGAGCCTACGGGCGAGCCAGAACGCCCAGTTCGCGTAGCGCTTCGGACCGAGCAGCCGAACGGAGAGCGTCATCGCCCCGTTCGGGAACAGGAGGCGCTGGAGGCGATCGCGGAGCGTAAAGCGGGTCGAGACGGGCGTCCCGGCGAGGACGAGCGCGGAGAGCTCCGCCGAGCGCGCGGCGTAGCTCTGGGCGATCATTCCCCCGAGCGAGAGCCCACAGATCACGGGTCGGGAGAGCGAGAGGGTCTCCACGAGCGCACCGAGATCGGCCGCGAACAGGTCGACCGTGTAGCGCGGTTCCGCGGAGGGCCCGGTCTCGCCGTGTCCGCGCACGTCGTAGGTGATCACGCGAGAGCCCTCGGAGAGCGCCTCGACCTGCGGGCCCCACATGCGTCGGTCGGCCCAGCCGCCGTGGACGAGGACGATCGGTTCCCCCTCGCCGCGACTCTCGTAGTACGTCTCGATCCCGTTCGTCTCGACGGTCGGCATACCGGAGAGAGCGGGCCTCCACCGATAGCTCTAGCACCCTCTCGGCCCCACCGGGCGAGCCACCGCCCCGAACATGTTCGGGGCGTATCTCTCGCCTCCCGGGGACCTACCGGGGACGATGACAGAGAGCGCTATCGAGGCGACCGCACGCGGTGCGGAGACCGTCCGGACGGTCGAGGTGGTCTGCACGGGACACGTCCGGGACGCAGTGGGAGAGAGCCGGTTCGAGTTCGCGTTCGAGGGGGAGACCCTCCGGGAGTTCCTGGGGGCGTTCTTCGAGGAGTACCCGGTCGAGGAGCTGCTGATCGCCGAGACGGAGGCGGAGGCGACGGCTCACGGCTGGGCACCGGCACCCGAGACGCTCCCGGGAACCTGGCGGAAGAACCCCGAGGGCGAACAGACGCGGACCTACGCGCGGGTGCTCGTCAACGGGCGGTTCAACGAGAACCTGGAGGGGTTCGACACCGAACTCGAGGAAGGTGACCGGGTCGCGCTCGTCTACCCGTTCATGTTCTGTTGCTGAGAGGGGTCGGTTCGACTCAGCCACCGTGGACGAGGGTCCAGAGCCCGCCCATCGTGAGCAGCGTGCCGACGACGGTGTTGAGCGCCGGAAACCACCAGTAGGCGCGGGCGACGTCGACCTGAGAGAGCGCGATCAGGACGACGAACGGGACGTAGACCGAGAAAAGCGCGCCCAGACGCGGGTCGAGCAGGGCGAACGAGAG
>SKWB01000269.1 GCA_007129135.1 Halococcaceae archaeon
CCCACGCGGGGATCCTCCGCGACGACGAACGCCTCGCACACGGCCTCGCCGAACTCGACCGGGTTCGGGAGGAGACGGCGTCCCTCGGCGTCGGCGGCGACCGGACGAGCCTCGAGTTCGAACTCGCGGTCGACCTCTCGTTCATGCTCACGGCCGCGGAGGCGATCCTGGAGAGCGCCCGGCAGCGGACGGAGTCACGCGGCGCACACCACCGTGAGGACTACCCGGAGATCGACCACGGCTGGCGGCGAAACGTGCTCGTCCGTCGCGGCGACGTGGGTATGGAGCTCTCGACGCGGGGCGTCGGCGAGCCCTCCCCCGCCGTTCGGGAGGCGATCGAGGCCGGTCACGAACTGGAGTACCACCACCTGGAGTGATCCGCCCCTCGGGACCGAGCTATTGACGGCGGTCCTCCACGTACCCCGAAAGGATGCCGGTCACCCCGACGCAGGTCGCACTCGCGGCGGCGTTCCTGATCACCCTCGGCGGCGTCTGGTACGTCGATGGCCGCGGACGCTGGCGCGCGGCGGTCTCGGACCGTCTGCTCTACGGCGTGCCGTGGGGGACGCTGCTCACCGTCGCGCTCGTCGTCGCGTTCTACCTCGTGGTCCAGGGCGGGCTCCCCGACTGGGACGACCCGGTCACCTTCGCGTTCGTCTCCTGGTCGTATCTCTACCCCACGGGGCTGCTCACCGCGGGCGTCGCACACGGCGGTCCGGACCACCTGCTCTCGAACATGACCGCGACGCTCGTCTTCGGCGCGATCGCGGAGTACGCCTGGGGACACCACCCACGGTCGGTGAGGGCCGACGAGGAGCGCGGGTCGGTCGGGCGGACGGACCTGCTGGCCGACGGCGGTCGGCGCGGCCCCCTCTCCCGGCCGTGGGTCCGCGCTGTCGTCGTCTTTCCGACGGCGCTGTTCGCGGTCGCGTTCCTCACGGCCGTCTTCTCGCTCGGCCCCGGCCTGGGCTTTTCGGGCGCGGTCTTCGCCATCGTCGGCTTCGCGCTGGTGGTCCGCCCCCTTTTGAGCGTCGTCGGCCTCGTGGTCACCTCGACGCTCTCGTTCCTGCTCGACGCGCTCGCTGAGCCGGTCGTCACCGAGACGGTCGAGGTCGGTCCGCCGCTGCCGCCCGGCTGGGCCGGGATCGGCTTCCACGCGCATCTCCTCGGCTTCCTGTTCGGTGCGCTCGTCGCCGTCGTCGTGCTCTCACGCCGTCGCCGAGCTCCGTCGTTCGCGACGCTCGTCTTCGCGGTCCTCGTCGTGGGGTCGGTCCAGTCGCTCTGGCTGCTCGCCTGGTCGGTGGGCGAGAACGAGTACGCGCTCTATCAGGGGCTCGGCGCGGTGATGGTGTTCGGACTCGCCGCCCTGATCGCGGTCGCCGGTGCGGGGAGCGACCGGCCGATCCCGCACCCGCTCTCACGGTTCGAGCGCGTCCCCTCCAGATACACCCTCTCGCTCGTCTGGCTCGCGGTCGTGGGCCTCGCCTTCCTCGGTGGGGTCGCGGGGACGGTCGTCGTGGGTGAGGCCGTCGCGGCCTCGATCGCCGTCCTCGCCGTCATCGCGGCGCTCCTCGCCGTTCCCGGCCTCCTCTCGCCGCTACCCGATCGCGTCGTTCCGACGCCGATCTCCCGGCGCCACGCGGGCGTCGTCTGTCTCGCGGTGGCCACGATCGTCCTCGCGCTCGTGAGCGTCCCCCTGGGCCTGGTCGCCGTCGGTGGCGACGCGATGCCCGACGACGGGCTGACCGCCGGCGACTACGCCGTGAGCTACGAGGAGAACGCCACCGGCGGACAGGAGTTCCTCGTCGACGTGGGCGAGGAGGCCACCGAGAACGGGAACGTGAGCGGCGTCATCGTGGCGAGCGACGAGCGCGAGCTCTGGACGGTCGCGGTCAGCGACGAGCTCCTCGCCTTCGAGGGGGAGGAGACGGTCACGGTCGGCGGTATCGGCTGGCGCGAGACCCTCCACGTCGAGCGCACCGGCTGGGAGCTCCTCGGAGGGGAGACGGCCTACGCGGTCGACATCGAATCCGAGGACGAGGGGGAGACCGCCCGTGCGTTCGTCTCCGAGCCCGCCCCGGTCGACGCCGAACTCGACGGTCAGACGGTAACGGTGGTCCCGACCGACGACGGCTTCGACCTCGCGGTCGAGGCCGAGGGGGAGACGGTGGGGACGGCGTCGATCCCCGCCGTCGGCGAGTCGGTCACGGTCGGCGAGCTCTCGTTCTCGACGGTCGAGACCGACGGCGTGACGCGCGTCGAGGTCGAGACGGACGACGCGCGAGTCCCGATCGCAGAGCGCGAGAGCTACCCGTAACCGAGACGGGTCGGCCCGACGGGCACAGTTATACGTACTGACTCCTAAGCGGTGGTGGACCACGCGAGGCCGGACTCAACCCCTGGCCCACCATTTATGACACACCCGAACACCACCGAGTCGCCGCTGCCCGATTCAGAAGAGGAGTGGCGCGAGCGGCTCTCCGACGAGCAGTACCGAATCCTCCGCGAGGCGGGCACCGAACGGCCCCACACCGGCGAGTACGTCGACCACTTCGAGGACGGGAGCTACCGGTGTGCGGGCTGTGGCGCCGTGCTCTTCGACGGCGAGACGAAGTTCGACCACGGCTGTGGCTGGCCGAGTTTCTTCGACGCCGTCGACGAGGGGGCGATCGAGCGGCGACCCGACCGCAGCCACGGGATGGTCAGAACCGAGGTCGTCTGTGCGCGCTGTGAGGGCCACCTCGGTCACGTCTTCGAGGACGGCCCGCAGCCGACCGGCGAGCGCTACTGCATCAACTCGGCTGCGATCGAGTTCGACGGGGAGGAGTGAGCCCGCAGACACGGCGATTCGCGAGCAGGAGACCGTCGCGGACTGACTGTCGGTGATCTCTCGACCCGTCGCGAGTCGAGGAGGAGCCAGAACTAAGCCGACTACCGGCGTCGTACAGTGACGTATGAGCGACGAGCCTGGCGGTCGGAACATCGAGGGGGAGGGGCCGGTCGTCCAACCCGTCGTCGAGACCGACGAGGCGACGCACACCGACGAGGGTGAACTCGAGCGAACGCTCGGGCTCTCCGGCGGTCTCGCGATCGGTATCGGGACGATGATCGGGGCGGGGATCTTCGTCTTCCCGGGGATCGCTGCGGGGCAGGCGGGGCCGGCCGCGGCCGCGTCGTTCGCGATCGGCGCGGTCGTCGCGTTGCTCGTCGCGCTCCCGGCCTCGGAGCTCGCGACCGCGATGCCGAAAAGCGGCGGCGGCTACTACTTCATCTCCCGGGGGCTGGGCGCGTTCGCCGGCGCGATCGTCGGGCTGTCGCTGTGGTTCGGGCTGGTGTTCGCGACCGCGTTCTACCTCGTCGGCTTCGGCTTCTACGCCGTCGACGCGCTCGCGGAGGTCGGGGTGACGATTGGCACCGAGTTCGTGATCCCGCTCGCGGTGGTCTTCGGCGCCGGGTTCACCCTCTTGAACGTGACGGGGACCGAGAACGCCGCGAAGCTCCAGAACGGCATCGTCGCGCTGTTGCTGTCGATCCTCGTCGTCTTCCTCTCGATCGGCGTCCTCGACGCGGTGGGGGTCGTCGGCGAGCCGACCGCGCCGGAGACGTTCGCCCCCTTCGGGGCGTTCCCGGTGCTGACGACGGCGGCGCTGGTGTTCACCTCCTACCTGGGGTTCGCGCAGGTCGCGACCGTCGCGGGCGAGATGAGAGAGCCCGGACGGAACCTCCCGCTGGCGATGGTCGGCTCGGTCCTGGTCGTGGGGGTACTCTACGTCGTCACCGTCTTCGTCGCGACGAGCGCGTTCGGCAGCGAGCAGCTGGCGACGCTCGGGGAGACGGCGATGGTCGAGGTCGGCCGACACTACCTCGGCCCCTGGGGCGCGCTCGCGATCGTCCTCGGCGGGCTGCTGGCGACGATGTCGAGCGCCAACGCCTCGATCCTGAGCACCTCCCGGGCGATCTACGCCGTCTCGAAGGACGCCATCCTGCCGCGGTGGGCCAGCCGGATCAACCTGAAGTACGGCACGCCACACGTCGCGCTCGGGCTCG
>SKWB01000358.1 GCA_007129135.1 Halococcaceae archaeon
CCGGGCGCAGCGTCGCCATCGGGAAGACCCGGTCGCCCGCCTGGAACTTCACCAGCGTGTACTCCTGGTACTCGACCTCCTCGCCCTCGAGCAGGTCGTGGGTCGTGACCGGGTTCTCCTGCTCCGTACAGTACTTGACCGGGTGGAGCCCCTTCTCCAGCAGCCCCCGCTCCTTCAACGTCTCGTACTGCCAGGTGATGAACTTCGAGTAGCGCTCGTCGTTCGTCGTGAACTCCCGACGCCAGTCGATCGAGAGCCCGAGCGAGCGCATCCCTCGCTTGTAACTCGACGCGGCCTCCTCGATGAAGTACCGCGCGTAGCCCATCGGCGTCTCCAGCGACTCGAGGTCCGAATCGGGGACGCCGAACGCCTGCTGGAGCGACTCCATCTGGGCGGCCTCGCCCTTCTTCAGGCGCTCGACCGCGCCGACGATCGGCGTACCGGTGACGTGCCAGCCGATCGGAAAGAGGACGCTGTCGCCGCGTGCCCGTCTGTACCGGGCGTAGACGTCCGGCACCGTGTAGGTCCGTGCGTGGCCGATGTGCATTCCGCCGCTCGGATACGGGTACGGAACCGTCACGAACGTCTTCTCTCCCGTCCCAGGATCGGGCTCGTAGCGGCCCTCCTCGGCCCACCGCGCCCGCCACCGCTCTTCGAGGTCCTGCGGGTCGTACTCCATACGACCCGATGAGTCGGCCGGGCTAAAAGAACACCTATACTCCCGGCGCTCTCACTCGATGTCGATCGACGTACCGTCGTCGCCCTCGAGCTTCGGGAGCCTCACGGTCAGCACGCCGTTCGCGTAGCGGGCACTCGTCGCTCCCTCGTCGACGGCCTCGGGGAGCCTGACCCGCCGGCTGACCGACCGCCGCCGTCGCTCCCGCCGGATGTACTCGACCTCGTCGCCCTCGTCCACGCTCTCGGTCTCCTGCTCGGCGGAGAGTTCGAGCGTTCGCTCCGAGAGCGTGAGCGAGATCTCCTCCCGGTCGTAGCCCGGCAGGTCGGCCGTGACGACGAACGCGTCGCCCTCGTCGGCGAGGTCGACGGCGACCTGTCGGCCACCGATCGTCGTGGGCGCCCACTCACCCTCGTCGAAGCCCTGGCTCATGCGGTCGAAGAACTCCTCGATCTCCTCGAACGGGTTGCGTCGAGTCATATTCCGTCCTACGTCCGCCAACTAAATATACTGTGGGCCGTCGTCGTCCTCCAGCGGTGCCGGGGCCTCTCACGGAGACGGCCGACGGCAGGGCGATCACCGAACGATCGCGGGGAGCGCGAGCGCGACGCCGTTGGTCCAGCCGAAGCCGTACTGGAGCGGATACTCGCCCCCGCCACCGATACCCGCCGAGCCGGTCACGTCGTACTTCTCGAGCATCAGCCCCGTCCGGTCGAACACCGTCCGGTTGCAGTCGAGCCACCGCCTCGAGATCCGTTCGGCGAGCGTGTCGTGGCCGTACTGCCTGAGCCCGACCACGGCCATCCAGTGAAGCGGCGCCCAGCCGTTCGGGTAGTCCCACTGCTCGCCGGACTCCGTGAGCGTCGTCACCAGCCCGCCCGGGTGGAGAAACCGCTCGTCGAGGGTGGCCGCGACCGCCGCCGCCTGCTCCTCGCTCGCCATGCCACAGAACAGCGGGACGACCGCAGCGAGCGACCACGCGTCGGTCCGTTCGCCCGCCGTCCAGCAGTGGTCGAAGTAGAACCCCGCCTCCCCGTCCCAGCAGCAGCGGTCGACCGCACGCCGACGCTCCCTCGCCGCCTGGGCGAACCGCCTCGCGTTCTCGAGGTCCCCGAACGCCCGCTCCCACCGCGCGAGCTTCGCCTCCATCGCGTAACAGAACGCGTTCAGGTCGACCGGCAGGAGTTCGGTGGTCCGGATCGACTCTAGCCCGCCGTCGAGCCACCGGCTGCTGAAGTCCCAGCCCGACTCACAGGCCGCACGGACGTCCCGGTAGAGCCCCCGCTCCTCCCGCCCTGCCGCCGCCGCGAGCTCGACGTCCTCCCGGTAGGACTCCTCCCGAGGGGCGGCGCGGTCGTCCCAGTAGCGGTTGAGCAGACCCTCCTCGGTGTGGACGACCCGGCGGTAAGCGCGGTCGTCCTCGGTCACCTCCTCCCGTCCGTCGGTCCAGAACTCGTACTCGCGGCGGAGCTTCGGCAGGTACGGCTGAACTGTGCCCGTCCCGCGTTCGCTCTCGATGATATCGAGCAGGTGACAGAACACCGGCGGGTTCGAGCGGCTCGCGTAGTAGACGCGGTTCCCGTTCGGGACGCAGCCGTAGCGGTCGACGAGCGCCGCGTGGTTCTCGGCGAGCTCCGCGACGAGGTCGATCCGGCCCGCGACGGCGAGGCCGGTGGCGGTGAAGTAGGTGTCCCAGTAGTACGACTCCCGGAACCGCCCGCCGGGGATCACGTACCGCCGCGGCACCGGGAGGAGCGTGCTCCACTCCCCCTCCTCGCTGGGGTCCCTGACGAGGTGCTCCCAGAGCGCGTCGACGTACCGTTCCATCGAGGTCCGCGAGGGGTCGGCGGAGGTGACCGGGTCCTCCGGTAGCGTGAACGACTCGGCCACGAACCCCTTCGCGTCGAACCCCTGATCGCCCCGCTCGCGCTCGAACCGCTCTCTGATCTCCTCCGGATCGCCGTCGGGGATCGCGTCGACGAACGTCTTCGAGTCCTCGAACGCCCCGTTGCTCTGGACGGTCTCGAAGAGTTCGCCCGAGAGCTGTGGATAGGAGGCGAGCGAGCGCATATATCGATAAGCGGACGCTTCCGGTTTGGCTCTGTCGGGATCGGTCGGGTTCGGCTCCGGAGCTCACTCGTCGGTCAGGCTCCGGGTCTCGTGTCGCCGATCCGGCGCGGAGGCTCGATCCGGAGACGGCTCCGTCGGCTCCGACTCACCTTTCGGCAACAGCGTCGACGCCGCGAGCGTGAGCACCACGAACAGTGCGAGGAGCAACAGGGTGGCCTGCTGGCGTCGACCATCGCGGCCGCGAAGACCTCCTGGAGCAGCTGCTGTTCGTCCGACGTGAGCTGGGCCGCGAACGCTCGCTGGGTCTCCTCGGTCGCCGTCTCCGCCGCCCGTTCGAGCGCGAGCACCAGTTCGTCCCGACGCTCCACCGAGACCGTCTCGCCCCGCGCTCGCAGGACGCCGTCGACGATGCTGCCGTCGAACCGCCCGAGGAAGAACGAGCCGACGGCCGCCGTTCCCAGCGCGAACCCCAACATCCCGCTCGCGTTCATCACCCCGGAAGCCTCGGAGAACCTGGCAGCAGTCGCAGGACCCGGGCGACGGTACCCACCCCTCCCCGTACGGTTCGACGGTGGGATGAGGCCCGGGTCGACCAGCGTGAGGGGTTCGTCCCCATCAGTAGAGCACGTGCTTGGTGTCGTACGAGCCGAGCCAGCGCGCCCAGCCCTTCGAGGCGATCGCCTCGACGCGCGAGAGCGCCTCCTTCGAGCGCTCCTCGTACATCCCCGCCTCGAAGTCGATGTGGAAGAGGTAGTCACCGAGTCGCTCGCCGCTCGGCCGCGACTCGATCCGCGAGAGGTTGATGTCGCGTTCGGCGAACACCTCGAGCAGTTCGAGGAGCAGGCCGGGGTAGTTCACGTTCGGGTAGACGACGACGGTGGACTTCCCACCGGCCTCGTTGCGCTCGCCGACCGGCGCGAGCACGAGAAAGCGCGTCGTGTTCGTACTCCGGTCCTGGATGTCCTCGGCGAGCACTTCCAACTCCACGCCGTTCGTGGCGTTCTCCGGGTGGCCGATCGCCGCTATCGAGGGGTCCTCCCGGGCGAGTTCGACCCCACGCGCGGTGCTCGCGACCGCCTGCTGTGTGATCCCCGAGTACTCGGTGTCGAGAAAACCCCGACACTGCGCGAGCGCCTGGGCGTGGCTGGCGACGGTCTCGAACGCATCACCCTGGGCGAGCAGCGCGTGACGGATCGGCGTGACGATCTCCTCGACGACCGCGACGTCGTACTCCGAGAGGGCGTCCAGGCTCTCGGTGACGCTCCCCTCGATGCTGTTCTCGATCGGGA
>SKWB01000104.1 GCA_007129135.1 Halococcaceae archaeon
CGCCGGACCCACCGTGGGGAGAGAGCCCACGACGGGGTCGAACCGGTCGGTGACTGGAAGGTTTTTGAACGATCCCGCACATACCGGTGGTATGTTCCGGTCGATACTCGGCCGTCTCCGCTCCCGCCCGGACGACGAACGGGACGGATCGGGCGACGTTGGCTCCGGGGACGACGACGAGGGGGGATCCGGGTTCCTCCGGTCGCGGCTCGACGCGTCGGTCCTCCAGGGACACGGGATGGACGTCGGACGGCTGGAGCGGGAGGCCGCCGAGGTCGAGGAGCGGGCACGCGAGATCGAAGAGGTACGACGCGATCGGTGAGCGGGCCGTCGAGCGAACGACCTCAGTCGTCAGCGAGCGGCGTGGCCCTGCGAACCGGGGTGAACGGACACGTTTCGGGTGCCTGCGAGTCGTCCTCGGCGAGGAGGTACTGCGGCCACTCGTGGTCCTCGCCCCAGTTCCCGAGCGCCGGGTGTGGGCCCGCAGCGTCGTACGCCTCCAACCGCTCGTGGATCACCTCTCGGGCCTGCTGACCGCTCTGCGTGTCGCCCGTGATCCCCTCGAAGATCGTCCGGGGCTGGAAGGTGACCTCCAGACCGAGCGCACAGTAGCGGCTCCTCCGACGCTCGTAGAACGGCGCTCGCGCGGTCGGGAAGATCGGCTCGCCCCCGAAACAGAACTCCCAGTACTCCTCGTCCGGATCCATCGGGATCCCCTCCGGCCACGGCTCCGGGTCGTGGAGGTGGAGGAACTGCAGGACGTGCCAGAGGGCGCCGTGCCACTCGGCCTCGCTCAGCTCTCGCCCCGCGGGCCGGAAGAACGCCGCGAACGAGACCCGGTCGCCGTGCTCTTCGTAGACCGAGAGGAACTCGGAGAGCGCGTCGCGAAGCCCCAAGAGCGCCTCCCGATCCGAGAGCGACGGGACGAAGGTGTAGAGCGGCCGGCCCTCGCGCATCGACTCGACGCCGAAGAAACAGGGAAACGGCGCGCCGTTTCGCGTCCCGAGCATGGAGTCGCGGAAGTTCTCGAAGTGTGCGATCGCCCAGCCGGGGAGGTCGCCGGCCTCCGCCCGCCGGGTGACCGTCTCGTGATCCAGCACCGCCCCGAGGTGCCGTTCGTTCATACCTGTCGAGTAGGAGGCAGGCAGTATCCCGCTTTCGAGTGACGGGGGGCTCTCCCCCTCCGACACCCCGGCCGATCACCCGCAGTCACCGACCCGATGCCCGAGAGCTAAGGCGCTCCCGCCCTGAGTACCGAGCATGGCAGAGATCGATCCAGGTAGCTTGCTCCCGAACGACCACGTGATGGAGCTGGCGAAGGAGGGCGAGATCACCCAACTCCACCGCGGGCACGCCTACGCGGCGGAGGGCGACACGTTCGAGGTCCAGGGTGTCGAGTTCGAGGTGACCGACGTCGACGAGCGAACGCTCGGCGATCTGACCGACGAGGACGCCCGAGCGGAGGGCTCGCCGGACCTGGAGAGCTACAAGGAGCGGATGGTCGCCGTCCACGGCGGGAACTTCGAGTGGGACGACGAGAGCGAGGTCGTCCGCCACCGGTTCGAACGCGTCGAGTAGGTCAGCGGATCAGAGCGTGTCGAACAGCTCCGACACCCGCCGTTCGATCACGTCGCGCTGTGTCCGGGCGGTTTCCTCGTCGAGTTCCTCCGTGATCGGGAGGTCCCACGTCCGGCTCTCGCCGTCCCACCCGTCGGGCCGAACGGCCTCGGCCGGTCGGTTCATCGTCACAAGCAGGTCGACCTCCCGTAGCTCGGTCGGCGAGAGCGTCGTGGGGCTCCGGTCCCGGATGTCGAGTCCGAGTTCGTCCATCACCTGGATCGCAGCCTCGTCCACCGTCGCGGCGGGGTCGACCCCGCGAGTCAGCACCTCGACGTCGAGGGTTCTCCGAGCGGCCTCGCGCTCGGCGAACTCGGCCGCCATCTGGCTCACCCCGGCGTTTCGGCCACCGACGAACGCGATGCGCTTCATACCCTAGCCTCTTTCGCGAGCCCGATAACGCTACCCCGGCGTCAGCGCCGTCGGACGAGTTCCGCGCGCAGGTCCGAGACGTCCATCCCCTTCATCGAGAGCAGGACCAGGAGGTGGTAGACGATGTCGGCGGCTTCGTGGGCGAGCTCCTCCCGGTCGTCGTCCTTCGCCGCGAGGATCAGCTCCGTCGTCTCCTCGCCGAGCTTCTCCAGAACCGCGTTCTCGCCCTTCTCGTGGGTGAACAGCGACGCCGTGTACGAGCCCTCCGGGAGGGTCTCCCTCCGGTCCTCGATCACCGCGAACAGCTCGTCGATGATCTCCTCGTCGGTCCGCTCGGTCATACCGGCTCCACCTCGCGGATGTCGGCGAGGTCGGCGAACTCGGTGGGAGGGGTCCGGCCGGCCTCGAAGACCGGTTCGGAGACCTCGATCGGGGCGTTCGTCCGGGCGGCGAGCGCGAGCGAGTCGCTCGGGCGGGCGTCGACCGTGTGCTCCGAGAGCGGGCCGACGAGGTGGAGGTCAGCGAGGTAGGTCCCGCCCTCCTCGCTCTCCTCGATATCGGTGACGACGATCCGGTCGAGTCGGCCACCGAGCTCCTCCATCACGTCGAGCAGCAGGTCGTGCGTGAGCGGCCGGCCGACGTCCTGGGCGTCGACGCCCGCCGCGATGCTCTCGGCCTCGGCGAAGCCGATGAAGATCGGGAGGACGTCCTCCTCCCCTTCGACCGCGAGGAGGACGACCGGGACCGGTCCGTGTGGGGTGCCGGCGACCCGAACCGCGTCGATCGATGCGTTCATGCCCTACAGGGAGGGCGCGAGGCGTAAAAGACCCAGCTACTCCGCCGCGAGCGCGTCGAAGAAGGCGAGCCCGTGGATCCGCGGGTCGTCGGTGAGTTCGGGGTGGAAGGAGGTCCCCACGACGGGCCCCTCGCGCACCGCGACCGGACGCCCCTCCCAGCGTGCGAGCACCTCGACGCCCTCGCCCACCTCGTCGATCAGCGGGGCTCGGATGAACACCGCGGGGAACGGCTCGGCGAGGCCCGCGACCTCGATCCCCGCCTCGAAGCTGTCGCGCTGTCGGCCGAAGGCGTTCCGGTCGACGGTGACGTCGAGGACGCCGAGCGTGTCGACGCGCTCGTCGTTCGCGTCGGTCGCGGTGACGATCAACCCCGCACAGGTGGCGAGGACTGGCTTTCCGGCGGCGACGTGGTCGCGGATCTCCGCGTCGATCCCCTCGCGTGCGAGCAGCCGGGAGATGGTCGTCGACTCCCCGCCGGGGAGGAGGAGCAGGTCACAGTCGGGGACGACACCCCCAGACCGGATCTCGATCACCTCGACCGACTCCCCGTGGCGTTCGCCGGAGCTAACGATCGCCTCGGCGTGTTCGGAGACGTCGCCCTGGACGGCGACGACACCGGCTCGCAGGCTCATGGATCCGGATAGCGGTGGTCGGAAGAAAAACCTCGCGTTAGACGACGACGTTCAGGATCTGGATGAAGACGCCGAAGAGGACCGCGAAGGCCATCACCGACTTCGGGTCCATCGTCGGGGCGTTTCTGTCCTCCGCGTCGAAGTACCGCACGAGCCCCGCGCTCGACATCAGCCCGCCGCTGTTCTGACCTCTGTCCATACCAGCGGGTGGCCGCTCGCCCGGAATAAGCTTTTCGTCGGATCGGCCCGTTCGAGGGCGTGAGGAAACCCTTATGCGAGCGGCCCGGCAACGGTGGTCTACAATGGGAGTGACGCTGTACGATTTCTACGCGGACTGGTGTGGCCCCTGCAAGACCCAGGACCCGATCCTGGAGGACATCGAGGAGGAGTGGGGCGACCGGTTCCGGCTCCAGAAGGTCGACGTCGACGAGGAACAGGAGACGGCGAACGAGTACCAGGTCCGGTCGCTGCCGACGCTCATCGTCGAGAACGACGACGGCGTCGTCGAGCGGTTCGTCGGCGTGACCCAGCGCGACGACATCGAGAGCGCGCTGGAAGACGCCGGAGCGTAGACGGAACCGGCCCCCGGACGATGATCGCAGAGGTCCACCTCGCACACCACTCGATCGTCCTCACGGAGACGATCCGGGCGCTCCCCGACGTCCGTATCCGGACGGAGTGGCAGGCGGCGATCGATCCGGCGGCCCCGTTCGCCTTCTTCTCGGTACGCGCCCCCGATTTCGACGCCGTCGACGACGCCTTCGAGGACGACCCGAGCGTCACGGAGGCCTCCGTCGTCGCGGAGACGGGGGCGAAACGGATCTACCGGATCACGAGCGAGGGGGCGTGGACCGAACCGATCCCGACGATCCTCGAACTCGGCATCGCCATCCTCTCCGCGGAGAGCGACGGCGACGGCTGGCTCGTCAGGCTCCAGGTGCCCGACCGCGAGACGTTCGTACGCCTGCGAGAGCACTGCGAGGACGAGGGGATCAGGATCCGGACCGAACAGCTCTACAGCGCGGACCGGCTCCCCGAGATGGGGAGGGCGGGGCTCACCGACGCACAGTACGACACGCTCGTCACCGCCTACGAGGCGGGCTACTTCGAGGAGCCGAGGGCGCTCTCGCTCGGTGAACTCGCCGAGGAGCTGGGCGTCTCGCCCACCGCCGCGAGCGGCCGCCTCCGGAGGGCGACCAGCCGGCTCGTCGAGTCACAGCTCTCCGTCGAGACGGAACGCCGAGATAATATAAACTGAGAAGTATATAAAAAGCGTACAGATAAGCCCGCGGGTTGAACCGGCGGAGACGGCTCGTGTAAGTATGGCATTCGAGTACGTGGGAACGCAGGTCGAGGGGAGATCGATCGAGGTCGTCCACGACTGGGAGGGGACGGAATCGATCGCGGAGACGATCATCACCGCGCTCGCGGAGGAGGAGGGCGTCGATCCGATCGACCTCGACCCTCTCTACGGCTGGGTCGACCCGGAGGCACTCGACACGCTGTTCCCACCACAGGGGGAGGTCGCGGATCCACACGCCTACGTCGTCTTCCAGTACGGCGAGTACCGCGTCGTCGCCGGTGCCGACGGCAGCGTCCTGATCGAGTCGAACTAGCTACCCGAACCGGACCCCGACGTGGTCCAGGTCACCGTTGTACCGCGCGAGGTTGATCAGAAGGGGCGTGAGGCTCTCCACTTCCGCGGCGTTCGAGAGCGGGCCGGCTTCGAACGTCCGCAGTCCGTCGATCTCGGCGGCGAGCGCGGCGATCTCTCGGTTCGCGTCACGGTCGTCACCGACGACGAGCGTGTCGAAGCCGAGATCGTCCTCTAACTCCGAGAGCCGCTTCGCGGGGAGGTTGTGGAACGCCCCGACCACGGGGACCCCCCCGGGCGCGGCGTCCGCCGCGAGCGCCGTGACGCTCCCCGCTGGCGGTCGGTGGTAGTGAAAGCCCTCGTCGTCGCGTTTGATCCCGACCGCCGGGCTCACGAGTATCGCGTCACCGATCCGGTCGGCGACGGACTCGACCGTGTTCTCGACGTGATACGGGGGAACCGAGAGCACGACGACGTCCGCGCGGTCCGCCGCCATCGTGTTCTCGAAGCCCTTGATCGTCCCCGACGCACCGTTCGCGTCGAGGGCGGCGTGGTACTCCTCGACGCGCTCTCGCGCACGCTCGGGATCGCGCGAGCCGACGAGCACCTCGTGGTCGGTGTCGCGTGCCCACCGCAGCGCCAGTCCCTCGCCGATGTCGCCGGTGCCTCCGAGGAGTGCGAGTCGCATACCAGAGGTGACGACGCGCGTACCCTAATACTGTCGACTGAACCCGTGTGCGTGTCGCTCCCGTCGCTGTGATGATCCCGTCGCTGTGAGGAGCTGGAACGACGGACGGTCGACGGTGTAGCCGCCCGAACGCCGCTCGATCACTCCAGCAGTTCGGGAAGGTCGTTCACCGAATCGAGCACCGCGCTCGCACCCGCAGCCTCGAACTTCCGCCTCCCCTCGGGACCCGTGAGCCCGCCCGTGAGTACGCCGACGCCATGGTACTCAGCTCCGGAGTCCTCGCGGTCCGCGTTCACCGCCGTCTCGACGTCGTCGAGCGTGTCGCCGACGAACGGGATCGAGGTCGCCCCGAACCGCTCGGCGAGGGTCACGAGCGCCCGCGGGTGGGGCTTTCCCTCCTCCCAGTCGTCCATCGTGAACCGGTGGTCCGGGGGGATCTCGAGGCCGACGCGCGAGAGGGCGATCTCCGCCTCCGGCCGTGGGCGGCCGGTCACGACCCCCACCGGGTAGCGCTCGGTGAGCGTCTCGATCGTCTCGGGCTCGACGATCACCGGTTCGTCGTGGATGAACCCGGGCGAGCCCTCGGGGCCGATTGCAGGGGGGGCCTCGTCCTCTAATTTGAGATAAAGCTCCTCCCCGAGGTAGAGCCACTGGAAGACCGTCCGGAGTTCGTCCGGCTCCCAGGCGGACTCGACGCGGTCGGCTGCCTCGGACGGGAGCGCGTCGCGGACGACCGACCGTGCCCCAGAGAGCCCGCCGCCGCGTTCGGCGATCCCCGCGGTGAACGCCTCGACGCCCCCCTCGTAGCCCTCCTCACGGGCGAGGACGAACAGCGCGGCCGCGTCGGTGAGCAGCCAGTCGTTGTTGAACCCGCCCGCGTCCTTGAACGCCTGGATCTCCCCCCGGGCGATCGTCTCGTCGTAGCGCGCCGCGACCGACTCGACGATCGCCCGACGGTAGGAGTCGGCGACGTCCACGAGCACGCCGTCGACGTCGAGGACGACCGCGTCTGCGTACATAGGCGGGGTGAGGGAGGGTCGATCCAAATCGCTGTCGGATCTACCCCGGCCCCTCGGTGGCGAGATAGAGCGTCTCGCCGGGGAGCGTCCGCGTCTCGACGGGCACCGTCGGCGGGTCGGTCCCGAGGGTCGTGAAGCGGAAGGCCGCGCCGACCGACCGGGCGAGGTCGCGGATCGGGCGGTGGAGTTCGGGCGGGCAGTTGAGCGCGTAGATCGCCGCTGCACCGGCGTAGATCCCGGGTTCGGGATCGGTCACGTCGTCGCGGACGAACCGGACGCCCTCTGGAACCGGTCGCGCCTCGACGTCGGTCGCGGTGACCGCGTGTCCGCGCGCGACGAGGAGGGCGGCGACGTCGGTTCGGTATCCGATCCCGACCTCGACGAGCGGATCGTACGCCGCGAGCGCCTCGCAGAGGGCGAATCGGGTCGCGTCTTGCACGACGTATTTATGTCAGCGGCCCCCATACCGGTTTCCATGCACGTCGACATCGTGCCGGTTGGCGAGCTCCCTGCGGAGGTCAAACGCGAAGCCTCCTCGGGACTCCGGTCGGTCTACGACTGCGAGGTGACGGTCGCGAGCGAGCAGGCGATCCCGGAGGGGTCGTACGACAGAAACCGCGATCAGTACCGCGCAGAGGAGTTCATCGAACTCGTCAGCCGGGCCGGTGCCGGCGAGAAGAACATCGGCATCACCGCGAAGGACCTCTACTACCGCCGCCGGAACTACGTCTTCGGGCTCGCCTACCTGGACGGGAAGGGAAGCGTCATCTCGACCTACCGGCTCCAGACGGCGAGCGACGGCGGCTTCTCCCAGAAGAGCGCCCGTGAGGTGTTCGGCGACCGGGTGAGAAAGGAGGTCGTCCACGAGATCGGCCACACCCTCGGTCTCGAACACTGTGACAACTCCCGGTGTGTGATGAACTTCTCCCCGACGGTGCGAGAGGTCGACATCAAAGAGCAGACCCTCTGTGGGAGCTGCCAGCGGACGCTGTTCTGAGCTGAGGTCGCTACTCGTTTCGAGACCGCATCGACGCCGAGGCGACGGCGCAGGGGCGCACCATTTGTCGCCACGGCCCGCAGACACGCTCGATGAGGAGCGCTGGTAGAGGTCGGTCGGGAGCCCTCTGTCGGATCGCCCGACCGGTGGTCCCACCGGGATCGACCCGCAGGGGTGAGCGGGGTGTCTGAGTTCGAACTGGAGCTCAGAGACGAGTACAGCGCGACGCTGAACACCTTCTTCCACTTCGCCGTGCTGGGGCTCATCACGCTCGTCACGGGCCGTCCGTTCCTCTTCCCGAGCCTGGGGCCGTCGGCCTACCTGCTCGCGACCGGCGAGCAGCCCCGCGAGGAGGGTCCGTACCACGTCATCGGCGGCCACACCGTCGCGGTGGTCTCCGGGCTGCTCGCCTACGAGCTGTTCGCGAACGACGTCAGTGCGTACGTCGTCTTCGCCCGGCCCGATCCCGCGTTCACGATGGAGCTCGTCTACCTCTCGGCGAGCGCGACGGTCGCGATGATGCTGACGACGGCCACGATGCTGGTGACGAAGACGAACCACCCCGCGGCGTGTGCGACGACGCTGATCGTCGGCCTCGGGCTGATGGGCGGGCTCGAGGAGGCCTTGATCATCGTCCTCGCCGTCGCCGTCCTCTGGTACGTCCACGAGCACGCGATCTCGCGGGTCGCGAGCTGGTACGGCTTCGATCCGGACGAGCCGCGCGAGTGAGCGATCGAACCGGGAGCGGACGACGGGTCACTCCCGTCCGTGTTCCTCCTCGAGCAGCTCCCGCACCCGGTCGCTCTGGCGGTCGATCGACTCGGCCGCGGCGTCCGGGAGCTCCCGGCTCGCCGGTTCGAGGGCGGGCTGACCCTCGGGCTCCGGCCAGCCGACGACGACCGTCCCGGCCATCCCGCCCTCCTCGTGGCGCACACAGGTGTAATCGTAGACCCCCTCGGTCTCGAACTCGTGGTCGTAGGACTCGCCCCCCTGGAGCGAGCCGCTCGCCCACGGCTCCGTCGCGGTGGGGGTTCGGGACCGCGGGCCGTGCGTGTCCGGGTGGTAGGCGACGACGTCGTGGACTCCCTCCTCCGGGACCCACTCGACCGTCCCCCCGCGTACGAGGTGGACGACTCCGGGGTCGAACCGACCGCCACCCTCGCTCGTCGTCCGGACCTCGACGTAAGGCTCCGGGTTTCCGAGCGCGTGCTCGTCCTCCTCGTCCCCGAGGCATCCCGCGATCCCGAGCCCGAGGAGGGGACTACCGCCCACGAGAACGGTCCGGCGGGCGACCCCTCGATCGTCCATACGCGGTGTGAGCCGCGGAGACGCAAAAGCGCCCCGGACCCCCGTACGATCGACGGGGGGTCGGGTATCCGATCGACCGCGTGACTCGCGCTGGACCGACCGCACTCGAGCGACGCACCCGACCGGACGGCCGACACGTTTTCGTCCGCAGCGACGAACCTCGGTCCATGTACCCCGCCACGACGCGCCGGGGACTCCTGGCGGCGATCGGCGCGTCGAGCGTCGCGCTCTCGGGCTGTCTCGACGACGGGCCCTCTGCCGACCTCCCGAGCGACGACGACGCCGCGGATCACGCGTTCGAGGTCCTCGTCCAGAACCTCGAGATACCGTGGGACGTGACGGCCGCGCCGACCGGAGAGCTCTTTCTCACCGAGCGGACGGGTCGCCTGCTCCGGTTCGACGGCGAGGGACTGGAGGCGGTCGTCGAGCCCGAGGACGCGATCGACGCGGAGGCGCTCGACCCCGGTACGGAGGAGTCTCCGTGGTGGGTCGACGGCGGAGAGGGGGGCACCCTGGGGGTGGCGGTCGATCCGGACTATCCGGAGCCGGCGTTCGTCTACGTCTACTACACCTCCCGGGAGGGGGTGAACCGGGTGGTTCGGTTCGACGCGGAGTCGGCGGACCCGGGAGAGAGCCGGGAGGTGATCGTCGACGGAATCCCCGCGGAGACGACGCACAACGGCGGTCGGATCGCGTTCGGCCCCGACGACCGACTCTGGATCTGCACGGGCGACGCCGAACGGCTGGACGAGACGCGGGACCCGGGGTCGCTCGCGGGGAAGGTGCTGAGAGTGACGGCCGAGGGAGAGCCCGCCGAGGACAACCCCGACCTCGGCTCCGACGCGGATCCGCGGGTCTACACGCTCGGTCACCGCAACCCACAGGGGATCGACTGGCTCCCCGACGAGACCCCCGTACTCGCCGAACACGGCCCCGGCGCGAGGGACGAGCTGAACGTGCTGGTGCCGGGCGGGGACTACGGCTGGCCGGACGCCCGCGGCCCGCCCGGCGACGATCGGGAGGGCCCCTACGACGAGTTCGAGGAGGTGGTCCCGCCACTCGTGAACACCGGTCCGACGACGACGTGGGCCCCTTCCGGGCTCTGTTACTACGGCGGGGACGCGGTCCCAGAGTGGGAGGGGCGGCTGCTCGTCGCGGGACTCCGCTCGCAACGACTCCACGTCGTGGCGGTAGCGGAGGGCGACGACACACCCGAGGTGGAGGGCGAGGACGCGACTCGCTACGACGAGGCGTGGTACTACGAGGGGCTCACCGCCGCGTCGTACGGCGCGCTCGCGGGCGGGCTCGGGCGGATCCGCCACGTCGAGGAGGGTGGAGGAGAGCTCTACGCGATCACGTCGAACCGCGACGGTCGGACGGACGAGGAGGACCCGTTCCCGACCGACCGTGACGACGTGCTGGTTCGGCTGACCGGGGAGTGAGTCCCACCGAATCGACAGGAATACGACGTTTCGATCGACAACGCATACCGATGCGAGCGTCGCTCACCGCCGCCCTCCGCGGGATCGCTGCCGGCGTGTCGGTCCTCGCTGAACGTCCTGCTGGGGCGGGAGCCTCCGTCCACCGACGCGAACGGGGAGGGCTCCGACTGGTGGCTCGCGACCCTCGAACCCGCGCTCGAGGGGTCCTGGACCCGGTGGTCGGACCTCGTCCTCGGGGTGGGGATGGCCGGGCTGGGGATCGGCTCGTTCGTCCTCCTCGCGACCGGCTCGCACGACGAACCGCCGACCGGGTTACTGGTCACGGGCTTTCTCGGCGTCACCGGGGCGATGATCGTGCTGCCGTGGGCGCTCGCGGAGACCCTCGATCCGTTCGGAGAGAGTACGGAGGGGAACGACGAACCGGGCGGAGGAGGCGGCTGAGAGACGGGGCTACGCGAGTCGTCCGAGAGACGAGAACGGATGCCGACTCGATCGATTGTAGGGGCGTCACTCCTCCGGAGCCGTCGCGACCCCGGTAGTGACGATCGTCTGTAGGCCCTCCTCGACGGTCATGTCCACGTCCAGCACCCGATCCGTGGGAACGAAGAGCAGCGACCCGCCGCTCGGGTTCGGCGGGTTCGGGAGGAAGACCGTACACATCTCCTCGTGGCCGGCCGCCTGCTCGATCTCCGGCGGCGTCTCCGCGGTCAGGAAGCCGAGGCGGAACGTCTCCTCGTGCGGGACCTCGATCAGCTTCACCTCCTCGAAGCTGTCGGAGTCGTCGGCGAGGAGGATCTCGCTCATCTGGCGAAAGCCCCGGTAGACCGATCCGAGCAGGGGGATCGACTCGACCAGTCCGTCGAACCACTCCTTCGAGACGTGGTCGGCCGTCCCGCGTGCGATCGCGCCCGTAACGAGCAGGACGAGGAGAAAGGCGAGCACGCTCCCCAGTTCGATCACCGGGTTCGGGACCGGGAACGGGAGGACATAGTTCACGACCCGGACGACTGGAACGAGGACCGAGGAGACGAAATCCAGCGCGAACTGGAGCACGATCAGCGTGACCACCAGCGGGATGAAGAGCACCGCACCGGTCACGAACCAGCTCTCGAGCGTCTCGCGGACGCCGGAGCCGTCCTCGCCCTCCGACGCCCCGTCACGTCCCGCCGAGTCGTCTCGATCGGCCATGTGCGCGGGAGACGGCGGGTGGCGAAAAGCGTTCTACGCGCAGGTTCGGCGACGGAGTGATCGGGAGGCTACGGCGCGTAGTAGTACTCGCCCTGTCGTTTCTGTTCCCGATCCAGCTGGCTGTCGGGCTTGTTGATCCGCGGCCTGCTCGTCCGCTCGTCGCGGCGGAACGTGACGTCGAGCTCCGAGAGGAAGGCGTTCATCCCCTCGCGCATCTCCTGGGGCTGGCTCGCCCGCCCGCGTTCGGCGGGTTCGCCCTCGAACACCAGGAGTCGGTCCGCGAGCAGGTCGATCATGTAGATGTCGTGGTCGATCACCAGCACGGTCGCGTCGGTCCGTTCGGCGTGTCTGCGAATCGCTCGCGTCGCGAGCACGCGCTGTTCGACGTCGAGGTGAGCCGAGGGCTCGTCGAGCAGGTAGACGTCCGCGGTCTTCGAGAGACACGCGGCGATGGCGACGCGCTGGCGCTCGCCCCCGGAGAGGTCGGTGAGGTTCTGCTCCATGATCCGGCCGAGCTGTAGCGGTTGGGAGATCTCGGTGTTCCAGTGCGAGGAGCCGAAGCGGTCGGTGATCGAGGAGAGGAAGACGTCGACGCGCATCGGCTGGTCGACCTCGACGTACTGCGGTTTGTAGGCGATCTCGAGGTCGAGGTCGCTCTCCCCGCCGTCGGGCTCGATCCGTCCGGCGAGCAGCTTCGCGAACGTCGACTTCCCGATCCCGTTCGGGCCGACGATCCCGAGCACCTCGTTCTCCCGGATCTCGCCGCCCTCGACCGAGAGCGAGAAGGCGTCCTCGCCGTAGGACTTCTCCATCGCCGGGTAGGTCGCGAGGAGGTCGCGGTGGGCGACGGCCCGGGGTGCGTGCTCCTCGAACTCGATCGCCTCCGGGCGTATCCGCATGTTCTCGTTGTCGAGATAGCCCGAGAGATACTCGTTGATCCCCTTCCGTACGCTCTTAGGATCGGTGATGACACCGAACGCCCCCGGCTCACCGTAGGCGACGTGGAGGTTGTCACAGAGCAGGTCGAGGATCGCGAGGTCGTGTTCGACGACCAGCATCGACTTCTCGTCGTGCTCCTCGACGAGTTCGCGCAGCAGGCGGGCGACGGTGACCCGCTGGCCGATGTCGAGATAGGGCGTGATCTCGTCGAGGAAGTAGAAGTCGGCGTCGCGGGCGAGACAGGCGGCGATCGCCACCCGCTGGAGTTCGCCACCCGAGAGGTCGTCGATCCCCTGGTCGATCACCGGCGCGATCGAGAGCCGCTCGACGATCTCGTCGAGGGCGCCCCGTTCGTCGGTCCGTTCGAGGAGGTCGCTCGTCGTCCCGTCGAACTGGTCGGGGATCCGATCGACGTACTGCGGTTTGCGCGCGACGCTCACCTCGCCGTCGCGGACCCCCTCGATGTACTCCTGGAGTTCGGTCCCGCGGTAGGCGTCGAGCACCGTCTCCCAGGACGGCTCCTCGCCGTAGTTCCCCAGGTTCGGCGTCATCTCGCCCGCGAGGATCCGCACGGCCGTGGACTTCCCGATCCCGTTCGGGCCGAGGAGCCCCGTCACCTGACCGTCGACCGGCACCGGGAGCCCGTAGAGCGAGAAGGCGTTCTCGCCGTAGCGGTGCACCGGGTCCTCGGTGAGCTCCTGGGGGAGGTTGATGATCTCGATCGCGTCGAACGGACACTTCTCGACGCAGATCCCACAGGTCTCGCCCAGACAGATCTCCTCGCTGATCTTTATCTGGTCGGGCGTCCCCTCGATCTCGCCCTCCTCGGCGGCATCGCCGCGGAGTGTGATACACTCCTTTCCGGTGCGGTTCGGCGGGCAGTAGTTCGCACACTCGTAGTTACAGCGGTCGGGCTGACACCGGTCCAACTCGACGACCGCGATGCTGTCGCTCGCCATGCTAGAAGACCTGGGTCTCGGTTGTCAGCAGGATGCCCCAGGTGACGAACCAGAGACAGAAGCTCATGAACGAGACGAACAGTTTGTCCTTCGTCGAGTACTCCTCGGTGATCCCGACGAGCTTCATCGCCGGGAACTGCACGAGGATTATCGCGACGAGGATGGCGAGCGCGAGCGGGTCGCCCGCACCCGAGGCGAGCGACCCGGAGAGGACCGCCGCGAGGACGCCCGCGAGCGTCGCGACGGTCGTCACGCTGACCGCCCGGATGTGCGCCGAGCGGGCTTCTGCGGCTTCAGTCGACATGACTCATCCTCTGCCACGGGGCGTCAAAAGGGGTTCGTTTGCGCGGGAACGGCGCTCGGGCCTCGCGATCGGGTTCGGAGGATCCGACCGATCGTCGAGTTCCGCGTGCGATCTCGTGGTGATTTACCGTCAGCTTCGAGCGACAGGGCGAATCCGTCACGAATAGTGGATGACACACGGTGGCAAATGATCAAGCTTTATGAGCGTGTAGCGTTTCGAAACGTAACGATGGCTGGATCAGAGGCAGAGGGGCTGACGGACCTGCCCCCGAGCGCGAAACTCGTCTTCAAGGTCCTGGAGTACAACG
>SKWB01000278.1 GCA_007129135.1 Halococcaceae archaeon
GAACGACTCCGCGCCGAACATCGTCAGCGGACTCGCCTCGCCGCCTGCGAGCAGCGAGCCCACGTTGTTCGAGACGCCCATGCCGACGATGAAGAAGACGACGATGCCGACCGCCCAGGTCAGCATGTTCTTCGTCAGCTGGTTCGCGACGTTCTTCGAGCGCACCTGCCCGGCCTCGAGCATCGCGAAGCCGGCGTGCATGAAGAAGATCAGGAAGGTGACCGTCAGCGCCCACATCAGGTTCATCCCCTCCGCGAGCGTCGCGAGGTCGCTCTCTACCATCCGCCCACCTCGCGTTCAGCGATCGGTCGTCTCCCCGCTCCCCCTATCGTGTGATTCGTTGTCATTCCGCTCACAGCCGTCACGGCGCGTCCCGTGGGCATAACCGTTCGTACGTATCTGTCGATATCCCCCGGCACTCTGGTGTTGAATCCATTAGTACACCCGATAGGCATGGACTTCTCATAGTGTATTATCGGATTAAGACGTCCGTTCGTCCACTTCCACCGTCACGAGACGTCGGCTACTGACCGGACGCACGGGAACCGGCACTACGACGCCTGCGGCTCAACCGACGACGAGTGGAAGACACCCAAACAACTCTGACGCTCGATCGAGAGCGGGGTTGACGAGGCGGATGCCGCTTCCGGCCGTCTCGCTCGCTGGCAGGTGGAGACCTCCGTCCGTTACTCTCGCGGCGTCGGCGTGCGCTCCAAGTCTAGCCGTTCCCCAGGAGGAGGCCTGCGACGTACGAAAGGCGCCCACAGACGTCCGCGGTGGACTACTACCGCGGGACAGCCGGACTCAGGTACGATCCGTGTCGACCCGCCGGACCATGAACTTCCACCCACCTCCGGGGTGCACCTCCTTCGCGATCACCTCGAACTCGGCGTCCCACTCCTCGACCTCGATCACGTCGCCCATCTCCAGCCGTGGCTTGTCGACCTCCAGGTTCCCGTAGACGAACGAGCCGACACCCGCCTCGACCGCGCGCTCCCAGAAGCTATCGGTCGGGTAGGGGAACCAACTCCCCGCCGAAAGCTCTTCCCCCGACAGTCGAGCCATGCCTCTCGCGACGAGACCGACTGTATTGAGTGTTGACGTGTCCACACCGCCATCTGAAGAGCGCTCCGGGTGAGAGGAGACGGTGCCGGCCGAGGCGGACGGCCCCACCCCGTCAGCGTCCCGGCGCGGGAAAGGGTGAAAACCGCGCCGGTCGAGCGCGGGTGTAGCCCCAGCGTGTGGCTGCACGCCCTTGTCCTTCGCCACAGTGGGCCGGGGCGTGGGCGGGACCGTGCCCCCTCTAGTTCGTCGTGTGTAGTGATAACGTTTGTCACTATGTTGTACGATTTCGGGAAGGTACCCGACGCCGGGGACTCGGGAGGAGAGTCTACAACCGTTCCGCGATCTCTTCGGCGAAGTAGGTGCAGATCAGGTCGGCCCCGGCGCGCTTGATCGAGAGCAGCGACTCCATCGCGGTGGTCTCGAGGTCGAGCCAGCCCTTCTCCGCCGCGGCCTGGAGCATCGCGTACTCGCCCGAGACGTTGTACGCCGCGACCGGGACGTCAGTCCCCCGCCTCACCTCGTTCACGACGTCGAGGTAGGGGAGCGCGGGTTTCACCATCAGCACGTCCGCACCCTGCTCGACGTCGAGCCGGGCCTCCCGGAGCGCCTCGCGGGCGTTCGCGGGGTCCATCTGGTAGTGCCGGCGGTCGCCGAAGGCGGGCGCGCCGTCGGCGGCGTCGCGGAACGGCCCGTAGAACGCGCTCGCGTACTTCACCGCGTAGCTCATGATCGAGACGTGTTCGTGGCCGGCCTCGTCGAGCGCCCCCCTGATGACGCCGACCATCCCGTCGGTCATCCCGCTGGGAGCGATCACGTCCGCGCCGGCGTCGGCCTGCGAGACCGCCGTCTTCCGGATGATCGAGAGCGTCGCGTCGTTGTCCACGGTCATCGTCCCGCCCTCGCGTGCACCCTCCTCCAGGATCCCGCAGTGGCCGTGGCTCGTGTACTCACAGAAACAGAGGTCGGCGATCACCGTCAGATCGGTCTCGTCGGTGATCGCCCGCGTCGCCCGCTGGATCACGCCGTCGTCGGCCCACGCGCCGGAGCCACGGTCGTCCTTCTCCTTCGGGATGCCGAAGAGCATCACCGCCCGCACCCCGCTCTCGCGCACCTCGCGCACCCGGTCGGTCACCTCGGAGAGCGGGACGCGCTCGTGGCCCGGCATCGAAGGGATCGACACGCGTTCGTCCGTCGTCGCGTCGACGAAGACCGGGGCGATGAGGTCTTCGGGTGCGAGGCGCGTCTCGCTCACGAGCGGCCGGAGCCCGTCGCCTCTGAGCCGGCGGGGGCGCGTCGTGAGGTCCATACCGGGGGTAGTGGGGAGGGGGCTAAAGGCGCGTCGTTCGAGTTCCTCGACGGAACCTCGACCACGGGAGTCTCTCGACGCCCCCGCGTCGCGGGCCACGTCTCCGAGCATACCCAGGCGGACCCCGCGGCTGCCGGTCCGTCCCGTCGGTTTCGGCCTCGGCTATCGGGAGCCCGTAGCACCGATACGGACGAATATCGTCCCGTACCGGTGATTTCACCGGGCGAGAACCATGACAAACGTTAATCGAGTTCGGTATAGAGTGGTTTCCCATCGACACGAATGCTCACCGAAGTGGCGGTACTGCAGGCGGGGTTTGCCGGCGGTCCCGGGTTGGCGCTCGTGGTCCTGCTGTTCCTCGGCGGACCGGTGCTGGCCGGGTACCTGATCTACCGGGACGCCAGCTCCCGTGGGCTCGACCGTCCGGAGCTGTGGGGGCTCGTCGTCGCGCTGTCCTTTTTCAGTAGCGTCTCCCTCCAGGTCTTCGGCGTGCTCCTCGGCCTGCTCAGCATCGGCGCGTATCTCTACGCAACGGACAGGCTCCCGTAGTGGGTTCCTCGGTGGCCTCGTGGGTAGAGGGGCACCGGACCGAACCGGACAGCTTCGATTGGGTTCTCGGACCCACCGTGACGAACGGAGGTCCCTCTCGTTCGGGCGGCTGTCCGCACCGGTCGAGCCGGTAGCCGTCCCGACCGAACTCCGAACGGGTCAGCAGTCCGTCTCACTCCCCCTCGAACAGCGACTCCTGGTTCTCGGTCGACCAGCGCTCGACGTCCTTGATCGCGTGCTCGGGCGGGACGTCGATCGCGGGGCTCTCCTCGAAGAAGTGGACCGGTTCGAGGACGAACGACAGGCGCTTCGCGGGCAGGATCGGCCAGTCCTCCGGCGCGGAGACGTGGGTCTGACAGAGGTTGTACCAGACGACGACGTCCTCGTCGCGAATCGCTCTGTCGCGTGCGGACCACGCCGGCAGCCCCTCGCCGCCGGGGTGCTGGTTCGGGTACTCCCCGGCGGGAAACCGTTCGGCGTCGTCGTGGCGGGTCACCCAGAGGTGCTTTCTTGCAAACCCGGCGCGCTTCGCGTTCGACGAGCCCGGTCGGGCGGCGAACGCGGTGTTCGTCCCCGACCCACCACGGAGGCGGTAGCCGACGGGCTCGCCGGTCGCGTCGTTCCGTTTCCCCTCGTTGATCACCTCCCAGTACCGGCCGGCGTGGGTGTCCGTCTCCCGGCGGGCGTCGGCCTCGGTTTCGAACGGCTTGCGCTCGATGTACGCGGCGTTACCGTGACGGTTGAGGCCCGTCCGGTCTACCTCCGCGTGCGGTTCCGGGTCGTAGCCGTCCGGCCCGTACGGGACCCGGACGAGTTCGGCCTCACGGACCGTGTTCCCCGGGCCGTCGACCTCGAAGTCGAGCCGGCAGTTGAAGACGTGCTGGTGGAGCATCGACGTGTGACCGGGTCCGATCGTCTCGGAGTAGCCCGTCTCGGTCTCGCCCTCGCCGAGCAGCCCGGTCGCGTTGCAGCCGGTGAGCCGGACCTCGGCCTCGATCGAGCCGTCCTGTTTGAAGTACCAGTAGAAGCCGAAGTCGTAGTTGCCGATCGTCGAGACGAACGAGATCACGAGCCGGC
>SKWB01000098.1 GCA_007129135.1 Halococcaceae archaeon
GTGCGATCGGAGAACCCGGAGACGAACGAGCGGACCGTCTCGGGGATCTCCTCTGTGAGCAGGACGAACGTGAAGTCGGTGCTGAAGTGCTCGTCGTCCGGGACGATCCACCGATCCGCGAGGTCGTGGCCGAGCGCGACGAGGCGGTCGACGTCCTCTCGCCGCACCCGATCGACCCGCTTCACGAACAGGTGCTCTTCGGCCTCCTGGTGGGCGTAGGCGAGCGCCGGGTGGAAGAACTGTTTCCGGCTGTGGACGCGCATCGTTCCCGTCAGCGTGAAGCGTTCGCCCGCTATCCGCTCGTCTTTCTCCAGGTCGTAGTTCGTCATCAGCCGGTCGGCTACCCGGTCGACGTACTCGTCGTCCCACTCGGGGATCGGCGGCTCCTCGACGGTCGGATCACGCCCGTCGTCGCCGGGCTCGCTCATCTCTCCGGATCGTACCGGTGAGCGTCGTCGACCCTGGGCGCACCGACCGCGAGGACCGAAACCGGGCCCGTCGATCGCGAGGGGTTATACGCCCGGTGGGGGCTCTCCCGCTCGGCGACGAACACCTGCCCCTCGCGGATGACGTACTCGCGTTCGGGCGTCTCTACGTGCAGGGTGCCGGAGAGGACGTAGAACAGCTCTTCCTGTTCGTCGTGGGAGTGATAGACGGTCGGGATCTGCTCGCCCGGTGCCGCGTCGTAGCGGTTGACCGCGACGGCCTCGAGCCCAACCGCATCGGCGATCGACCGCCGGGAACACGGGCGGTCGGGCGTCTCCGGGAGGACCTCGGGATCGAGTGCGTGGTAGCCCATCGTCGGATCGAAGGCGGTCGGCGTGTATATATCCACCCGGGGCCGCCCGAACGGTTAACGACCCTCGGCCCCTACTGGTGGCCGATGAGCGAGAAGAAGACCGAGGCCTGTGGCCGCTGCTCGATGACGACGGTGGTCGACGTCGTCGGAGAGGGACGGGACGTCCTCGGCGAGGAGCGGATCGAGCTCGAAGAGAGCGAGCTCCGCCGGGCATCGCCGCACGTGGTCGCGCTCTCGGGGCTCAAAGCCCGCCTGGACGGGGTCGGTTCGCGGCTGATCTACGGCAGGCGATGACAGAAGAGCTATCACCGGCGGGGCTGTGAACGCTCAGTAACCCATGGAAGAGTCCGTTTCCGGTTTCAAGGAGCGTGGGGGGTGGGCCCGGATCGTCGAGCACGGCGAGCGGGTGAGCCGCGCGTTACGGGAAGCGGACGCGAAGGATCGATACCCGGATGCGTTCGCCGAGTGGGAGGAGTGGCGGCCGAAGGCCGACGAGGAGATCGACGAGGAGGTCTCCGAGAAGACCGCAGAGCAGGCGAGCGTGGACGAAGGCGAGGGCGAGCGCGCGGGGAAGAACGCGGAGGAGGACCTGAAGACGGCGGGCGAGCGGCTGACGGAGTCCTACGAGCGACTCGAGGCCGAGGACACCGACGGCGCGCTCGAGGAGTGGAGCGAGTCGATCAGCTACGTCGCCCGGGCGGCCGACTCCGCGAGCAGGAAGGCGCTCAGGAAGGTCGAGGGCACCGTCTACCGGAAGGTGATGACGCAGATCGCGCCGTACTACTTCGACAACGAACTGGTGAGCGCGAACGTCCAGAAGTCGAGCCGGGGCGACCGCCCGATCTTCGTCTTCGAGATCAACGTCAACGACGACCGCCTGAAAGCCGAGGTCTCCGAACGCCTCTCGGAGTACGAACAGCTGATCGACCGCTGGCACGTCGGCGCGCGAAAGCAGGTCGAGACCGTCCAGGCGGCCGAGGGCGTCGAGCCGACGAGCCGGGAGATCGAGGCCAACAGCTCCGTCCCCGCCGAGGAGCGTGTGGAGGAGGTGATCGAGCCGGCGCTCGATCCGCCGAGCGTCATCGAGGGCGAGCACCCAGAGAAGGAGGTCCCGCCGGCGCTCGCGGCGGCGAGGGCGCTCGAAGAGGACGACGCTGACGACGAGGGGAGCGAGTCGGATTCCGACGAGTGAGACGGTGACGACAGCTTATTACGCCCGTCACGACGAGTAGGGACGAATGGTAGACCCCGCCCTGCTGGCCGTAACGGCCATCGCAGCGATCGCGAGCCTGTTCATGGCGTGGTCGATCGGGGCGGGCTCGAGCGGCTCGACGCCGTTCGCCCCGGCGGTGGGCGCGAACGCCGTCTCCGTGATGCGCGCGGGCTTTCTCGTCGGCATCTTCTGCTTTGCCGGCGCGGTGCTCCAGGGACAGAACGTCTCGGAGACGATGGGCCGGGGCCTGATCGGCGGCGTGACGCTCTCGCCCTCGGCGGCCGCGATCGCGCTCCTGACCGCCGCCGGACTCGTGATGATCGGCGTCTTCACGGGCTATCCGATCGCGACCGCGTTCACCTCGACCGGCGCGGTGATCGGTGCCGGCCTCGCCCTCGGCGGGACGCCCGTGTGGGGGCAGTACCAGCAGATCGCGGCGCTGTGGACGCTCACGCCGTTCGTCGGTGGGGGGGTCGCCTACGTCACGGCGGTCACGATCCGGCGCGAGGACGTCCCCGACCGCCTCTCCGTCCCGGTGCTCGCGGGGGTCGTCGGCGCCCTGCTCGCGAACATCGAGTTCGCCCTGCTCGGCTCGGACGGCGAGGACGCCTCGGTCGCACAGTCGGCCTCGGCGTGGGCGGATCTCGGTCTGGGGGTCGATCCCGTGGGACCGGCGGCGACGCTCCTGTTCGCCGGCATCGCGGCCTCGATCGTCCGCCGCGACATGCGCGGCGACGTCGAACGCGGCGAGCGACACTTCCTGCTCGCACTCGGCGCGCTCGTCGCCTTCTCCGCCGGCGGGAGTCAGGTCGGCCTCGCGATCGGACCGCTCCTCCCCGTGCTCGATCCGTACTCGATCCCCCTGTTCGCCGTCCTCCTCGGTGGCGGGATCGGCCTGCTCGTCGGCGCGTGGACCGGCGCTCCCCGGATGATCAAGGCGATCGCACAGGACTACTCCTCGCTCGGTCCCCGGCGATCGATCGCCGCGCTCATCCCCTCGTTCGCCATCGCACAGACGGCGATCCTCTTCGGCATCCCCGTCTCGTTCAACCAGATCATCGTCAGCGCGGTCGTGGGTGCCGGCGCGGCGGCCTCCGCGGGCGGGGCGGGCGTCAGTCGGTCGAAGATCTTCTACACCGTGGTCGCCTGGACGGGTTCGCTCGCCCTCGCCCTCGCGCTCGGCTACGGCCTCGTGACCGGAGTCTCGCTGGCCTTCTGAGGACGGTGTCGGAGCCATGACCCCGTCGAACCCTCCAGTTCGACACCTCCGTCACTGAACCGGTCGCCGAGTGGGTCCGTACACGCACCGTCTTACCCCGGGCCCTCGCTCACTGCGTTCATCCGAACCGATCTCGCAAGCGTACACCGTCACCGGAACGCTCCACCTCCTAGTCAACGGGCGGAACCCGGGGGGTCTGCCGAGGAAATGACGGCTCGCCCGTCGTGTTCCCGGAAGGAATCCTCGGCCGAATCGCGACCACCCGTCGTACTCTCCCAACGGACCGTTCGCCGGTCCCGAACGGAACATGGGAAGAGAGCCGTGGTTCACCGAACTCACGGTTCCTCGACCGTCTCCGAGACCGCTCGTCTCGCCCGCTCGACCCGCGCCTTCGTGATCCGGGTGTTCTCGACCTCTTCGACGGTTATATCGGTGCCGTCGTAGGCGAACGTCTCGCCCTCCTCGACGAGCCGACCCGCGCGGTTGAAGACGAAGCCGGCGATCGTCTCGAACTCCTCGCCCTCGGGCAGGTCGATCTCTAGGGCGTCGTTCACCTCGTCGATGTTCACCTCGCCGCGGACGACGATCTCGCCCTCCCGGACGACCTCGATCGGCTGTTCTTCCTCCCCGTCGAGGATCTCCCCGACGACCTCCTCGACGATGTCCTCGAGCGTGACGATCCCCTCCGTGGTGCCGAACTCGTCGATGACGATCACCATGTGCAGGCGCTCGGCGCGCATCTCGCGCAGCA
>SKWB01000012.1 GCA_007129135.1 Halococcaceae archaeon
GTGCAACGTCAAGCAGTACAACCGCTACCTGCGCGACCTGATCATCGAGGGGCGTGCCGACCCGAGCTTCATCGTCTCACACCGCGTGGGACTGGACGAGGCCCCCGAGATGTACGAGGCGTTCGACAACCGCGAAGAGGGCGTCACGAAGGTCCTGCTCGAACCCTAGACGATCCGATCCACGGTTCTTTCGCGGCTAGCTCCTGAGCCACGCCCTCGGGTGTTCGGCTCTGAGGTGGTCCTGATACGCCGTCGCGAGCCGTGCTCGCGAGGTAGCGACCGCCGTCCACTCGCAGTGTTCGCACGCCCCGGTGAGCGGCGCGGCTGGGTCGTCCGGTGGAAGCGAGGGGGCTACGGGTCCGTCTGGCATGGCTCCCGTACCCACCCGGGACTGAAGAGGGCGTCGGCGACAACGGTTTTGACCTCCACCGCGTACCGTCGGGTGAATGTGTCAGTACTGCGGCTACGGACAGGACGAGGGGTGGGACGCCCTGTTACAGTACGACGAGACGTACAAGAAGGTGCGGAGGAAGGACAACTACGGCTTTCAGGAGTCCTGGGACGAGCTCCGAGAGCAGTTCTGACGGGAGCCGCGGGAAAACGAACTCCGAGGGTCTCCACGGACCGAAGCGGTGAACCGCCGGAACCGAACGTCTGATTTCGACTCACCGAAATGATTTTCAGCCTGACAGACGTGTCTACGGAATGGAACGACGGCAGCTGATCGTCGGGATCGGTTCGTGTTCAGCCCTCACACTCGCCGGATGCGTCGGTGACGTGGAGGAACCTTACGAAGACGGAGCAGGGGCGGCGGCGGAGGAGGGGGACGATGACACTGATCAGACGAGTGGTGGGGATACTGCGGAGACCGACGACGGCGGCGAACCCGGTGATGACGCCACCGAGAAGAGAGCTGACGATTCAACTGGTGATGACGTACTCTACGCCGTTTCGGTAAGTCTCGCAGAGGAATCGCCTGCTGAGGACCTCCCGCTCGCGGTTACGTGGGATGTCCACCACGAGGAGATCACCGACGGAGACCCCTTCGCGATCGAGTTCACGCTCCAGAACGAGGGTGAGGAGTCGATCGAGGTGTTTTCGGGTGCGCCATGGCCCTTCGGTGTGATCCGGATAGAAAAGATCGAAGAGAACACCCGGTCCGTTGTCCTCTGGACAGAGGGCTACGAGGAGACGGGGTACGTTCGGACAGAGGGCTACGGCGTGACTGAAATCGATGACCTCGAACTCGGTGAGACACTTCCCGCCGGGGAGGCGGTGACCGAGACGTACGAACTCCACGCCGATACCCCCGATCTGAGCGAGGGGATGTACGAATTCGTCCTCAATCTGATTGCGGAGGCTGGCGACATCTCTGACAGTATCTCTCTCGGGTTCGAGTTACAGCTCTCGGAGTGAGTGGCTCGTTTTCCCTTCACAGAGGGTCCGATACCGTCGACGAGAGGGCGTAACTACACGGCGAGTCCAGAGAACTCGTACTGATTGATCCAGAGACCGGCCCGGGATTGTGAGTTACCCGTGGCGAACCCCGATCACCGCGGGAACGGATCCGCCGTTCGCGGGATCTCCCCCTCGTCCTCGCCCGCGAGACAGTCCTCCAGACGCGCTTTGATCCCCTCCTGGTCCATCCCCCGGCCGATGAAGACGAGTTCCGAGCGGGGGTCGTCCCGTTCCGGGTCCCAGCGGCCGATCGGCCCCGCGCGGACGGCGTCGCCCGCCTGGCTGAACCCCATCACCGCTTCCTCGCGCCCGGCGATCAGGAAGACCCCCTTCGCCCGGATGATCGACTCGTCGTCGGCGAACGCCGAGAACGCCTCGTCCAGTCGTCCGGGGTGAAACGGCTCGCCGTACCGCACGACGAACGATTCGACGCCGAACTCGGTCGCCGGCGAGTGGTCGTGGTGGTGGTGGCCGTCCCCCTCCTCCTCACGGGTGTGGGCGAGTTCGCGCTTCCAGCCCGCAGAGCGCTGCATCTCCGCGAGGTCGAACCGGCCGGTCTCGAGGATGCGATCCGGGTCGATCTCGGAGAACTCGGTTCGCACGATCTCCGCCCGCGGGGCCAGCCGCGAGACGACCCTCTCCACCCGCTTCATCGCCTCCTTCGAGAGGCGGTCGCGTTTGTTGAGCAGGAGGACGTCACAGCACTCGACCTGGTCGATCATCACCTCGGTCGGGTGTCGCCCCTCGGCGTCGACGCGCTCGTCGTGCTCGGGGAGTTCGCCGTCGCCGAAGGCGGCGTCGAACGCCGAGGCGTCGATCACCGAGACGAGCGTGTCGAGGCGAAAGCCCGAGAGCTCATCGCTGTCGAGGAAGGTCTTCGCGACGGGCACCGGTTCGCTGATCCCGGAGGACTCGACGAGGAGGTACTCGAACGAGCGGCTCTCGGCGAGGCGTTCGGCTGCCTCCACGAGGTCACCGCGGAGCTCACAGCAGATACAGCCGTTCGAGAGGTCGACGATCCCCTCCGACTCGCTCTCGCGGGCGACCAGGTCGGCGTCGACGTTCACCTCGCCCATGTCGTTGACGAGCACCGCGACCCGTCTCTCGGTCGTTTCGAGTACGTGGTTGATCAGCGTGGTCTTGCCCGCCCCGAGGTAGCCGCTCACGACGGTCACTGGGATCGCCTCCGCTCCTGTCATGGGTGAACACTCCGGCGGATCGGGCAAAAGCGTGTCGCGAGGGCCGGCGGTCGGGTCGGCCTACAGCCGCGAGCCCGCGAGTTCGACCTCCTCGTCGAGCGCCCGGTTGTGGAGCGCCCGGCCGCTCTCTCGGTCGAAGAGGTGGATCGCCGACTCCGGGAACCGGGCGACTTTCCGCTCGCCCGTCTCGACCCGGCGCATCCCGCCGATCGAGGCGGTGAACGTCGTCTCCGTCCCGTCGATCCGCACGAGGAGGTTGTTCTCGTCGCCCATCGGCTCGACCACGTCGATCTCGACGGGGAACTCGTGGTCGGTCTCGACCGCATCGACGATCTCGACGTCCTCCGGGCGGATCCCGAGGACGAGTTCGGTCGACTCGCCGAGGTCCTCGCGGACCTCGGGCGATAGGGGGTACTCGAACCCGTCGCCGACCAGTCGATCGCCGTCCAGCGTGACGTCGAAGACGTTCATCGACGGCTCGCCGATGAAGCCCGCGACGAAGAGGTTCTCGGGGCGGTGGTAGCACTCGAGCGGGGTCGCGACCTGCTGGAGGCGGCCGTCGTCGAGGATCGCGATCCGGTCGCCCATCGTCATCGCCTCCGTCTGGTCGTGGGTGACGTAGATCGTCGTCACGCCGAGTTCGTTCTGTAGGCGCTGGAGCTCCATGCGCATCCCCGAGCGGAGCTTCGCGTCGAGGTTGGAGAGTGGCTCGTCCATCAGGAAGACGGAGGGGTCGCGGACGATCGCCCGCCCGAGCGCGACGCGCTGTTGCTGGCCGCCGGAGAGTTCGGCCGGCTTCCGTTCGAGCAGTTCGTCGATCTCGAGCATCGCCGCGGTCTCCTCGACGCGCTCGTCGATCGTCGCGCTGTCGAGGTCGGTCGACTCCTCCAGCCCGAAGCGCATGTTCCCGCGGACGGTCATGTGGGGGTAGAGCGCGTAGTTCTGGAACACCATCGCGATGTCACGGCGCTGGGCGGGCCGGTCGTTCACCACCTCGTCGCCGATCGCGATCGTCCCCTCCGAGACGCTCTCCAGGCCGGCGATCATCCTGAGCGTCGTCGACTTCCCGCAGCCGGAGGGGCCGACGAGGACGAGGAACTCGCCGTCGTCGATCTCGATCGAGACGTCGTCGACCGCGAGTATCTCGTCGCCGCCGTCGTCGAAGCGTTTCGTGACTCCCGTGAGTGTGAGTTCTGCCATGGGTCTATGAGGCTCCGGTGATTCCCTTCGCGAACTGCCGCCCGAAGACGACGTAGATCACGATCGTCGGGAGCGCCGCGATGAACGCCCCCGCCATCTGTATGTTGTACTCCTGGACGAGCGA
>SKWB01000044.1 GCA_007129135.1 Halococcaceae archaeon
CGACGGAGCCGTCGTCGGTGGTGAGTTCGACGACGACCCAGTAGACGTCGGTGATCGAGAGCCGCGAGTCGCCGACGGTTCGACCGATCGGGAGCCTGAGCGTGTACGTCTCGACGTCCGTGATCTCCATGCGCTACCGACTACGCGCTCTAGCATATACTGCGCAGTCCGCGAGGCGGTGTCTGGTGAGCCGCCACACCCCACGGGACCGGCGTGTCGACCGACGGAGGCTCGCGAAAGCGTTTTCATCCGGTCGGTGGTAGCCTCGGTCGTGAGTCACCCGGACGACGGCGACCCGGCGTTCGATCTGCTCGGGGTGAGCGACATCGAGGAGCCGGAGTGTCAGATCTCCGGCTGTGACCGTCCGGGAGCCGTCCCCCGGAACGTGCGGGGTGACGACCCGGAAGAGCCCATCGCGAAACACTACGTCTGTCGGTATCACCACCGGCTGTTCCTCGGCGTCAAAGTCGTCCTCGGCGTGAGCCTGGTGGTCCTCTTCCTCGTCGTCTTCTTCAACCTGTGAACGGGGGGAGAGGCCCGTATTCGGGCGCGAACACACGGTAGCGAGCCTCCCCGAGAGTCGGTTCGTCCGGTAGACCCCGACCCGCCCGCATCCGGTACGCTTTTGCTGCTATGTGTCACAGCAACGCACATGGACACGTTAGATCACGTGATGATCCGCGTCGAGGACTTAGAGGAGTCCCTGGCGTGGTATCAGGAGCACTTCGGGTACGAGGAGAAGGGCCGGTGGGAGGCCGATACGTTCACCAACGTTTTCCTCGGCCCCGAGGGGATGCACGAGGACGGCGCGAAACTCGAGCTGACGTACAACCACGACGGTCGTTCCTACGAGATGGGCGACGCCTGGGGCCACATCGCGGTACGGGTCCCCGAGGGCGAACTCGAGGAGCGATACCAGGAACTGATGGACGGGGGCGTCGAGGACTACCGCGATCCGGAGTCCTGTGGGGGCCGCTACGCGTTCGTGAAGGACCCCGACGGCCACGAGATCGAGATCGTCAAGCGAGACCACGGCGCGCTCTGGAGCATCGATCACACGATGATCCGGGTCGAGGACCCCGACGAGGCGCTCGCGTGGTGGACCCGCAAACTCGGCTACGCCTACACGGGCGACCGGTGGGAGGCCGACACGTTCGCGAACTACTTCATGGCGCCCGTCGACGCGGCTGAGGAGGAGATGACCGTCGAACTCACCTACAACTACGACGGCCGCTCCTACGAGCTGGGCGACGCCTGGGGACATCTGGCCGTTCGCACCGACGACCTCGACGAGGCGTGGGCGGACCTCATGACGCGGGACGCCGAGGACTACCGCGATCCTGAGTCCTGCGGGGACCGCTACGCCTTCACCAAGGACCAGGACGGTCACGAGATCGAGATCGTCACCCGAGACTGATCGGTTGCGGTCGTTCGGGTTCGATTCCGAGCCCGAGGGTTGAGGGGGGTGCCAAACCGGAGACCGACACCGACTCAGCCGGGTTCGTCCGGAACGAAGAGGTCGGGAGCGGCACACTCGATGACGACCTCGTCGTCGTACTGCGAGTGGAGGCGGAGCGAGAGGCTGCCCGCCTCCCTCGCCCCCTCGAGCATCCCCTCGGCCTCGGTCGGGAGGTAGTTGGACTGGAACCCGACGACCCGTGCGGGCTCCTCGATCGAGAACCACAGCCCCAGCAGCACGAGGCTCCCGACCCGGGAGGCGTATATTTCGGCCTCGTCGAACCCGCCGGATTCGATCAGGGACTCGACCTCCTCGACCTCGCCCTGTGGGAGGAGGACGGCGAGCCCGTGGAGGTCGTCGCCGTACTCCGGCGCGAGGACGGTGGTCACGCCGGGGTGGAGCATCGTCGCCTCGTAGCCCGCGTCCTGGTACTCCTCGAGCGTCGCGACGATATCCGACTTGAGGTCCTCCCAGTAGGACGTCGCCATGATCGCCGCCTCCTCCGGATCGTTCGGCGCCATACCGGACGGTCACGGTAGAGCCCCAAGCCAGTTGTGGTGCTGGGATCGGTCACGGAGGTCAGCGATCGGCCGAGGCAACCCGTGCGGCGAGTTCGACCGCGTCTATCATGCTCGTCGGCGAGGCGATCCCCTCGCCCGCGATGTCGAAGGCGGTCCCGTGGTCGACGCTCGTCCTGACGATCGGCAGCCCGATCGTCATGTTGACGCCGCTGACCGCGGCGCCGTCGGAGAACCCGAGCATCTTGATCGGGATGTGTCCCTGGTCGTGGTACATCGAGACGACGCAGTCGGCGGCCCCGCCGGCCGCGCTCACGTAGACCGTGTCGGGCGACTCGGGACCGAACGCGTCGATCCCCGCCGCCCGCGCCCGCTCGACCGCGGGTTCGATCTCGGCGTCGTCCTCGGTCCCCAGCAAGCCGCCGTCGCTGGCGTGGGGGTTGAGCCCGGCGACCGCGATCGTCGGTTCGTCGATCCCGAGGCGGGAGAGCGCCTCCTCCGTGACGACGATCGTCTCGTAGACGCGCTCGGTCGTGACGAGGTCACAGGCCTCCCTGAGCGGGACGTGCGTGCTCACGTGGGTGACGCGGAGGTCGTCCTCGATCAGCATCATCGAGTAGTTCTCCGTATCCGTATAATCGGCGAGCATCCCGGTGTGCCCGGCGTACGTGCTCCCCGCGAGCTTCGTCGACTGCTTGTTGATCGGCGCCGTCGCGATCGCGTCGATCGCTCCGCTCAGTGCGAGTTCGATCGCCCGCTCGACGTACGCGAGGCTCGCCTCGCCGTAGGCCCGGTCGACGACGCCGTACTCGAGGTCGTCGACGTTTTCCAGATCGAGGACATCGATGGAGTCGGCGTCGCTGCTGGCGGACTCGACCCCCCCGATCGAACGGACGGCGAGCGCCGAGTCGCAGACGTCGACCGCGGCGCGCATCACCGAGGTGTCGCCGACGACGACCACGTTAGCGACGTCGAGGAGCCTCGGGTACGCACGGACGATCACCTCCGGACCGATACCGGCGGGGTCGCCCATCGTGATACCGACCAGCGGAGCACTCTCATCCATCGTGCCGAGATAGCGCTACCAGCGCCATATAGATTGTCCGCTCGTCGCCGAACGCGCCCGCCTTGGTGACGATCGGCGTCCCCGCGGCCGGCCCGTCCGCGATCCGCGAGACGGGGACGCCGCTCGTGACCTCCCGTCCCGTGAGACCGAGGCCGCTGGCGTCCAGCGAGTCGAGCAGCCGCGTCGCCACGGCACCGCCGGTCGCGAACAGCCCGTCGACCTCACCTGTATCGGAGACAGTTCTCGCGCTCCGACCGAGCACGCTGGCGATCCGCTCGCGCGTCTCGGCGTCGGTCAGTCCCGCGGCCACGCCGGCGCGGAGCGTCCCCTCCACGTCAGCCGTGGAGGTCGCGGCCGTGAGCACCGCCACCCCGTGTCGGCCCATCGCGTCGGCCGCCCGGTCGGCCGCCTCGCGGGCGGCCGCCTCGGGATCGCGGACCGCGAGGTCGGTGTCGACGACGACCAACCACCCCTCCTCCAGTGCGCCGAGTTGCTCGAACGTCCGGGGACTGGCGCTCCCGACGACGCCGAGGACACCGCCCGCGGTCGCGGACTCGAGTCGAACGTACCGTGCGAGGCCGCCGCTGCCGACGTATACCACAGTATCGTCGAGACGGGACGCCGCCGCCGCGAGTGACTCGAGGTGACCGTCCCTTGCCGCGTCACAGACGACCACTTTCGGCCGGTCGGCCTCCGTGACGGCCTCCACCAGCGACGCGAGGTGGCTCTCAACGTCGTCGGCCCCGCGTTCGACGGTGGTGAGCGGGAGGTGGTCGACGGGATACTCGAGGCCGTCGAGGAGGGTGGGGACGTGTGAGTCATCGACCGGGCTGTCGGGGTCGCGTCCGGCCGCAGTCTCCGCGACCGGCCGCCCCTCGACGACGTGGACGCCACCGACGGTCACGCGACCGGTGGCGGGGAACGC
>SKWB01000380.1 GCA_007129135.1 Halococcaceae archaeon
GATCGTGTTCAACAACCCGAACAACCCGACCGGGGTCTACCACGACGGGGAGGTCGTACGCGACCTCTACGATCTCGCCGCCGAGAACGACGCCTACCTGCTCTGTGACGAGGTCTACCGGCTGCTCGCCGACGATCCCCTCGCGCCGGTGGCGGCGATGGGCGAGTACGGCCTCAGTACGACGAGCCTGACGAAGGCGTACGGACTGGCGGGACTGCGCTTCGGCTGGCTCGCCGGCGACCGAGAGATCGTCGAGCGAGCCTGGCAGTGGAAGGACTACACGACCATCTCTCCGGGGATCATCGACCAGCACGTCGCCAGGCAGGCGCTCTGGAACGAGCGGGAGATCCTCCTCGAGAACCGGGAACTCGCCGCCGAGCACCGGGATCGGGTACGTAAATTCGTGGCGGAGCACGGTCTCGACTGGCACGATCCGGTGGGGGTCAACGGCTTCGTCACGGTCCCCGACGGGTTCGCGACGGGAGAGGAGTTCTGTCGGGCGGTCGTCGACGAGGAGAGCGTCGTGCTCGCGCCGGGTGACCTCTTCGGCTTCGAGGGCTACTTCCGGATCGGGTTCGGCCTGCCGACCGAAGAGCTTGAATCGGGGCTGGAGCGGGTCGGACGCGTCATCGAACGCCACGCCTGAAGGCGTTCCAAACGGTTTATACCGCCTCCGTGGGTAGCGGCCGCTATGGCGAGAGAACAGAAGGAGGTCCGCGATCTGCAGGAGGGCGGCTACGTCCTGATGGACGGCGCGGCGTGTAAGATCACCCACTACAGCACGGCCAAGCCGGGCAAACACGGCAGCGCGAAGGCCCGCGTCGAGGGCCGGGGCGTCTTCGACGACAAGAAGCGCAGCTTCTCCCAGCCGGTCGACGCGAAGATCTGGGTGCCGATCATCGAGCGGAAACAGGGTCAGGTCATCAACGTCGAGAGCGACACCGTCGCGCAGGTGATGGATCTGGACTCCTACGAGACGATCACGATGCAGACCCCCTCCGACGCGAACCTCTCGCCCGAGGACGACATCGAGTTCCTCGAACTCGACGGCCAGCGAAAGATCGTCTAGGCCCGTGTTCCCTGGTGCGACCGCGACGCAGGGAGCGTCGTACGGGATCGTCGGTGCGCCGCTCGACGTCTCGACGACGTTCCAGCCCGGAACCCGCTTCGGGCCGGAGCGGGTGCGGACGTTCGCCCGAACGTTCGACGACTACGACTGGAGAACCGACCAGTACTTCTCGGAGCTCGGGGTCGCAGATCACGGCGACGTCCGTGCGTGGGACGACGCCGTGGAGTATCTCCACCACCTCGAAGGCGAGCTGCGAGAGGTGGTCATCGACGGGGGCGTACCGCTCACGATCGGCGGCGAGCACACCGTCACCGCGGCGGGCGTGCGGGCGACCGATCCAGACCTGTTCGTCTGTCTCGACGCCCACCTCGACCTGCGGAGCGAGTACGACGGCAACCCACATAGCCACGCCTGCGTGACCCGACACGTCCTCGAAGTCGTAGAGGAGGCGGTGATCCTCGGCGCTCGCACGGGTAGCGAGGAGGAGTGGGAGCGTGCGAGCGAGGACGACGTCACCGTGGTGGCCCCCGAGGACGTGCGGGAGTGGGTCGAGGCGATCGGATCGGGTGAAGAGGAGCCGTTCGCGGGCCGCGAGACCTACCTCTCGGTGGACATCGACGGGGCGGATCCCGGGTTCGCGCCGGGGACCGGGACGAAGGAACCGTTCGGGCTGCACCCGAGGGAGATGCGCGACGTCGTTCGGCTCGCCGCACCACAGTGCATTGGGTTCGACGTGGTGGAGGTGAACGACCGCGACGACGGGCAGGCGGCGGCGCTGGCCGGGAAACTGCTGCGGGAGTTCGTCTACGAACACGCACGGGCGGCGAGGGAACGAGAATGAAGCTCACGGAGCTCCGCGACCGGCTGGACGAGGAACTGAGAACGGCGGCGTTCGCCGACCTCGACGCGAGCGCGAACGGTCTGCAGATCGGCCCGCGCGAGGCCGAGATAGAGCGCGTCGCGCTCGCGGTCGACGCCGCGGTGGAGACGATCGAGGCCGCCCGGGAGGAGGGAGCCGACCTGCTGCTCACCCACCACGGCGTCTCCTGGGGCGGAATCGAGCGAGTTACGGGAACCGAGTACGACCGGATCGCGGCGCTGATCGAGGGCGACCTCGCGCTCTACGTCTCACACCTCCCGCTCGACTCGCACCCCGACCTGGGGAACGCCGCGGGCGTGGCCGACGTTCTCGGTCTCGAAGACCGGGAGCCGTTCGGCAGCCTCGGTCCGGAGACGATCGGTCTGTGCGGTCGGCTCCCCGAACCCCTCGGGATCGAGGGGCTCGAGAAGGATCTGGAGGACGAACTGGACCCGAAACGGGGCGTACGCACGCTCGAGTTCGGCCCCGAGGAGGTCGAGTCGGTCGCGGTCGTCACCGGGAGCGGGGTGGACTGGCTGGACGAGGCCGTCGAGGAAGGCGTCGACGCGTTCGTCACCGGTGAGGGGAAAGGGCACGTCTACCACGAGGCCCGAGAGGCAGGTGTTCACGTGCTGCTCGCGGGCCACTACGCCACCGAGACGTTCGGGGTTCGTTCCCTGGGAGAGCTGATCGAGCGCTGGGGCGTCGAGACGACGTTCCTCGACCACCCGACCGGACTCTGACGGGCTCCGAGAATCGACGGCCTCTTTTAGCGCACGGCCCTTCCACTCCCCGATGAGTGGGGAGACCGAACGGACCGAGACACGGTTGTCGACCTCGGAGACGGTCGACCTCCCCACGCCCCCGAAGGCGGAGCTCCCGGTGGTCCGCGAACGAGAGCTCCCCGAACGCGCGACGTCCGACCTCCCAGCGCGGAAGGAATCCGAGGAGGAGGACGAGGCGGAGCCGGGCCGGTTCGCGGGGACCACGCTCGCCGCCTCCGTCGCCTTCTTCCTCACGAGCGCGGTCTGGTACGTCGTCACGACGGTCGGGGGCGCTCTCGCGTCGCTCGGTCTCGCGGTCGCCGTCCCGTGGGGGGTGAGCGCGGGCTTTCTCCTCTCGGTCTTCGGCCTCGCCTTGGTCCTCACCTACTGGATCCCGCTGTTCGTTCTGGCGATCGTCGGCCTCACGGCCGGGGTGTTCGGGCTCACCGCCGCGGGGATCGTCCTGCTGTTCGGCGCGGGGGCGATGCCGACCGGCTTCGTGATCCTGTTCGGGACCACGCTCGCGCCGGCCGTCCTGCTCGCGCTCGGACTGAAACTCGGCGCGCTCGGTCCCTGATCGGCCGCAACCGGGTCGTTGAAACCGCCCGATGTCGGAGGTGAACCATGAGCGACGACGAGCCTCCGGAGCGCGAGGAGTTCGCCCACGACCCGATCGGTCACACCCGCGTCACGGCGGGAATGAGCGTCGGCGACCTCGCGACCGAGTACGGAGAGGCGGGCATCGGTGCTGCGGATCTCGCGGACGCGGTCGAGATCACCGCGGAGATGTTCGGCGACGAGGAGACGAGCGTCTTCGTCGGGCTGGCGGGCGCGATGGTTCCGTGTGGTATGCGTCAGGTCGTCGTCGACCTGATCCGCGACGGCTACGTCGACGCGCTCGTGACGACCGGCGCGAACCTCACCCACGACACGATCGAGGCGATCGGCGGGAAACACCACCACGGTCGCGAACACGGAGCGGAGAGGACCCCCCGGGAACACGACGAGACGCTTCGGGACGAGTGGGTCGACCGGATCTACAACGTCTACCTCCCGCAGGAACACTTCACCGAGATGGAAGGGCACGTCCGCGAGGAGGTGTTCTCGAACCTCGAACGAACGGTGAGCATCCAGGAACTGACCGCGGAGTTGGGGAAGGCGAACGCGGCGGCCAACGAGCGCGACGGTATCGAGGAGGACCCCGGCGTCGCCGCCGCGGCCTACGAGTGCGACGTGCCGATCTACTGCCCGGCGATCCAGGAC